>CAYOPU010000037.1:6067-14394 GCA_964405915.1 uncultured Smithella sp.
CCCATGGCCGCCAGACGGGAATGTTCGGCCAGAAGACGTTCATGAGCCAGACGTTTCTGTGTTTCCTCTTCAATGCGCCGTTGCAGATGCATATTCAGATCGATCAACTCCTGTTCTGCCTTTTTACGTCGGGTGATATTATTCAGACTGGCCAGAATTAATTTTACTTCCTTAATGTTGATTACTTCCAGATAGAGAATCCCATCCATGATTTCTGCCGTTTTTGTCCGGAATTGGATTTCCAGTTCCCGCACCCGGCCTGTGCGTTTCAATTCGGCAATAATGGCGCTTTCATGTTCTTGATTGGCCAGAAGATGCAAATCGCGGAAGGTCCGGCCGATGGCTTCCTCGCCGCTATAGCCGATCATTATTTCAAATCCCCTGTTAATATCGAGGATGATTCCATCATGGTATCGTGCCAGCAACATGGCATAGGGTGATGAAGCGAAAGCCCGGGCAAATTTTTGTTCCTGAAGCAGAATTTCCAGATGCAGGCGTTTGTTGATCATTAAAATGAAATTGTAGGTCAGGATAATGATGAGCATCTGGAAGGCGACCAGCATGAGAGCCTCAAACATTCCGGAATGAAAGAGGTCGACCGAAGAGTGTGAACTGAAAAAATAATGGACGATACGAACGCTATAGGTCAGAGCATAAGCGACGAAAACCAGGCCGATGCTGCGTGTCAGCTGACGAAGCGAGGGGGGAACGCCATAGAGCGTCAGCCAGATGCACTGTAAAACCATGATTAGGATTGCGAGAGAACTCAAGAGAATGCGAAGATCCAAATCGGGCTGTGCATAGGTGAAGTACAGATAAGAGAAAGCAAAGAAAACGAGCAGAAAATAATTGTGGATTTGCGGCACTTTCCTGGCCAGAAAGCGTGCCAGGCCCATATAAATCAAAAGTGAGCCGCCCACAATCAACGTATTGGCCAAAATGATGGAAAGCCAGTTGGGTATTTCGCCGCGCAATGATATGAAAAAAAGACCAGTTGAAAACAAGAAAAAACTTATTGTCAGATAATGCAGTCCTTCAAAACGTTTGCGGTTCTGGTACCATAAGGACAGAATAATCAGCGTGCAGATGATATCGATCAGTAAATGAGTGAAAACAAGAGTTTGCGGTGCCAGAAATTTCATCCGTGATTTTCTCCTGAATTTGCCGGGTCTTTTAATCGTTATTGCTGAAGCGGAAAAAGTTTCTGGAAGCTGCCTCGTCATAACGGACAGGTCCGCGACGGCCCACCAGTTCAAAGTTTTCCATATGCAGGAGTTCTTCTGAATTTGCATCCATGTCGGCCAGTGTGCGTCCGCCGTCTTCCAGTTTTCCCAGAACGGTTCCTTTTTGGGGCTGTCCGGTTTTATCGTGACGGATGACATAGGCTTCAACCGTTAGCAAACCGTGTGCTTTTTCGATGGGAGCGGGCAAAGCGCTATCATGGATGGAACGTTGCACGGCAGAATCATTCCGGTCGCTCCACGGAAAGACGGAAGGAAAACCGGCGTATATCCCGATGGCGTGCTTGGTCAGATACCAGCCGTTGGCGGTCACCATAGCCTTTTGCAAACGGTTTTTTCTGATACGTTCCACCACTGAAGCGATGGCATGCAGGGTATAGTTGTTGCCGGGGCCCCCAAAAAAAGGCAGTCCCCCCGTAACACTCAAGTCTCGGGAATCAAATTCCGGGATGCCGATTTCTTTGCGGGCGATTTCAAAAGCAGATGGGAAACAGCTATAGATATCAAAAAAGTCGATATCTTCCAGAATCAGGCCGGCCTGCTTCAGCGCTATTTGTGAAGCATGACGGATTGCGGGCGACGCATGAAGGCAGGGTCTACGGTTTACATACCAGATGTCTTGAAATTCGGCGCCCCCTGTGGGGTATATCCATTTATCTTCTGGAATCCCCAGGGAATGGGCTGTTTTTTCCGTTGTCAGAATGACCGAGGCTGCCTGATCCACATCTACATTGGCGTTCATATACTTGGTGTAAGGATAGCCGATGTAACGGTTCTTCTCGGTGGGAGTGGCAATTTCTTCTGCGCATAATGCCTTTTGCGACCAGGCATACGGGTTTTGGGAAGCGATCCGGGAAAGACGTTCAAATACCTTGCCCATGTACATCCTGTGTTCCTCGGTTGAGCGTCCCAATGATGCCCTCAAAGAGGTTTCAAACAACGGATACATGTATGAAGGATAATAGAGGTCATACCGTTCTTCCAGGTTGTCGAATCCGTTGATATTTTCTCCGTCAAGCTTTTCGGGCGGCCGGCTTTCGGGCCAGTCCAGTACAATCTCGCCTTTGAGGGCACGCCGCAGGGAATAGATGGCTTCCGCACCGGTCAGAAGAACGGCCCGGCAGCGGCCTGCCGCCAGATCCCGAGCGGCCTGGTTGACCGCCATTTGAGGCGTATTGCCTCCCATAGGAAGATAAAGAGTTTCGCGCGGTTTCAAATCAAGTCTTTCGGAAAGTTCACCAGGTGCGTTACGATACGACCACTGGAAAAGATGGATCACCCGAACGGAATCGATGGTTTCTTTCAGGCGGGAAGCACAGGCATCCGTTAGAGCTGCCAGGCTGGTTTTCGTCATCAATCCCATTGGATCCAGGGGATGTGCAATTTTTCCTCGTTGGGTGAATTGTGCAACGCCGACAATAATGGGATGAGAAATCATTTTTTTAATTTCCTCAATGATATAGAGATATTATATTCTTTTCGTTCCGGAGATTGCCCATTGTGCCAACGCAAGGGGCAATCACTTCAAGCCTCAGGGGGCATCGGATTTCCGGCAGGCGAAAAACGCGCCACCAGAATGCCGGTAAAATCCTTATGGGATTTCAGATATTCAGAAATCGTTTCCGGCGAGATGACCACGGCGCCTGCTTTGCTGGATGCATGAAGTAAACGTAGTTTTTTCCCCTGCCGGACGGCAAATCCCACATGCGCGACATCCAGACCTTCCTGGCCCGTGGCAAAGGCGATCACGTCGCCCTGCTGTATGGCATATTTCCTGCGGGCCACTTGGCTTTTGCCTATCACGCAAAAGGTTTCTTTGGAAAGCGCCTTTTCCACTTTTTGGATTTCCGCAAAGGTTTTCGGATTTTTCAGCGCGTCATAGAAATGGTGATGGACGGTCATGAAGTTGATGGTCTTGCGAATAGAACTGCCTTCCAAAAGGGAAGTCACATCCTTCAAGATGTTTTTTTGTTCATTATCCCGGAGCCAATCGGTAAAATAATGCAGGCGTGAGGCATAACCACGAATTTTCCCCTGACGGTAGCGGATATATTTCAGTTTTTTCTGAAAATGCCGCGGTGTGAGCGTTCCGGCTGCCGTGCAATGGGCTGCCGCCAAGACCGTTTCTACAAAGGTCATGCAATCGAATGCGGAGAGGTTGATTTCCAACTTTTCCCGGCCGGCTGTTTCCAGGGTTCCTGAATGATAGGGGGAGTCGAGAAAAAAACTCCCGATTTCGATGATGAGGTCTCCGGGGAATAAATTTTGTTCCAGCGCCCTTTTCCAGAGTTCTTCGGTTTCGATATGGTTATGGTCTGATGTGCTCATCGCTTTTCATCGTCTTCCATCTGGAAGACTGTATATGATAAAAACAAGGGGGCTGGATATTGATATCAAGCCCCCTTATTCTGCGACAAATATGCTTGGAAGGTAAGTTACTTGTTTTTATCCACTCTGTCCTTCAGTTCCTTGCCCACTTTAAAGAAAGGAAGCTTTTTGGGTTTTACTTTAATCTTTGTGCCGGTTTTCGGATTTCGTCCTGTATAGGATCCATAATCTTTGACAATAAAGCTGCCGAAGCCGCGAATTTCGATACGACCGCTGCTTTTCAATTCATCGGTAAAACATTGAAAAACGAGGTCAACAACTTCTCCCGCCTTTTTTTCCGTTAAATCGAATTTTTTATCCTTACACAAAGCTTCAATAAGATCAGACTTTTTCATAAAGCCTCCTTCGGACGATTTGCAGCTACAGAACCCCGTATTTTTCTGTGTTCAAACAACTCATATGCGCGCGACTATTATTTATTTTCATATGATTGTCAAGAATATTTTTACCTTTTGGGATTGGCGGAAGGAGGAAGCAATTGATGAATTTCACGGTCTGTCAGATTGCGCCATTGACCTTCCTTCAGGCCTTCCAGCGTAACATGGCCTATGGATTCCCGTACCAGGCGAAGCACCGGATGGCCGAGAGCTTCAAGGCCTCTGCGAATCATTCTGTTTTTTCCTTCATGCAACGTCAGAACAAGCCACATGCTTTTATCATTGATCTTTTCGACTTTGATATTTTCCGGCTTGAAAACGCCATCCGGCAATTTCACGCCGCCGGCCATTTGTTTCAGGGTATCTTTGCTCAAATGTCCGGAAACCTTTACCCGGTAGGTTTTGGGTGTCTGATAACGGGGATGTTGAATTTTTTGCGCAAAGGCTCCGTCGTTGGTCAGGAGCAAAAGACCCGACGAATCATAATCCAACCGACCGATGGGATATACTCTTTCCGGAATGTCCCTGACCAGATCGGCGACGGTAGGTCTTTGTTGCGGGTCGGACATGGTGGTGACATACTCAGCCGGTTTATGGAGTGCGATATAATAGCAATTGGTTTCGATGGAGATGGTGCGGCCGTCAACCCGGATCACATCTTTTTGCGGGTCAGCTTTGGAGCCCAGTTCTGTTACGGTTTGGCCATTGACACTTACGCGTCCCGAAGCGATCAACGTTTCGGCATGACGCCGCGACGTAATGCCGGCTGCAGCGATAATCTTCTGTAATCGTTCTTTCATGAGGGGGGATCGTCCTGTGTTTTTTCTTCAAAAGGAGAAAGGTTATCCTGGAGGAGCTCTTCGGAAACGTTTATGTTTTCTGCCTGATCGGGAATTTCCGGAGATTCTGGAGCTGTCTCGGATGTCTCGACGAACGAGGGGGGAGTAGCCTCGATTTCAGAATCAGTTTTTTCGCTTTCCTCCTGGGCCGTTTCCAGATCAAGAATTCCCTGTTTTTCAGTGATTTCCTTCAGTTCTCTCATAGTGGGCAGGTCGGTCAGCTCTTTGAGGTTAAAAACCTCCAGGAATTTTTTTGTCGTTCCGTAAATAATGGGTTTACCCGGAACGTCTTTGCGGCCGACAATGCGGACGAGTTTTCTCTCCAAAAGGCTTTTGAGGGGAGCGCTGACATCAACCCCCCGAACACTTTCGATTTCGGCTTTGACCACGGGTTGACGATAAGCGATAATTGCCAGGGTTTCGAGCGCCGCCGGAGAAAAAGAGATCGGTTTTGACGTTTTGAGTTTTTTGATCCAGACCGCCATTTCGGGACGGGTGCGAAATTGATAGCCTCCGGCAACTTCCTGAAGAAAAATACCGCTATGGCGTGTTTCATATTCAGCCAACAGCGAATGGAAAGCTTCCTGGATGTCGTTTTTGTGCACATGGTCCAAAACGGCGCAAATTTTTTCCAGCGGCAAGGGGGTTTCCGACGACAGAATTAATGCCTCGATAATGGCTGAAATATTTTCCATTTACACCTCCACGGCCGGGAAAATCCGGATCACGCCGAACGCCGCGGTTTGATACGCTTTGATCATTCTGAGTTTAATCAATTCCAGTAAGGCCAGAAAGGTATAAACGACGCGGCGGCGGTCTCTGTTTTCTCCCAGCAATTCTTCAAATGTAAGATTTTTTTCACGCGTCAAGCGCTCCATCACATCGTTGATGATGTCTGTCAAGGACAGCTTTTCCATGTCGATTTCCAGCATGTGGCGATTGTCCAGACGTGAAACGACTCGATGAAACGCCTCGATTAACTCAAAGATACTCACTTCGATCAGTTCATCCTCGGGTTGCTTCTTGACGTCTCCGGAAAGGGGGGCCGACCGTTTGAATACATCCCGATCCAGAATGGGCCTTTGCGCCAGTTTTGCCGCCGCGTCCTTGAACGTCTGGTATTCGATAAGCTGTTGGACCAGCTCCGCACGCGGATCTTCCTCCTGATCCTCATCAGCGAGGTCTTCGGGTACAGGCAATAGCATGCGGGATTTGATGTGAATCAGCGTGGACGCCATAACGAGATATTCGCCGGCCAGGTCCAGGTTCAGCGATTTGATGATATTCAGATATTCAAGATAATGCTGGGTAATAAGAGCGATCGGTATATTGTAAATGTCAATTTCATTTTTCTTGATCAGATACAACAGCAGATCCAGAGGACCTTCAAAACAATCCAGTTTAATGGCGTAATCTGTGCTTTGTTCTTCGTTCATGGATGGTTTTAGATTTTGATCGCTTCACGAACCTCTTCCATAGTCCGGCCGGCGATTCGCGATGCCCGGGCGTTGCCATCGGCGATGATGTCATGAATTTCGTTTAAGTGGGTGAGGTAATAATCCATGCGCTGGTGGACGGGCAACATCGCTTTTTCAATCTGTGCCGCAAGCATTTTCTTGCAATCCGTGCATCCGATGCCGGCTGTCCGGCATTCCTGGCTGATTTCCGCAACTCGTTCCGCGGAGGAATAAAGGCCGTGGAAGGTAAAGACGTTGCAGATGTCGGGATTGCCGGGATCCTTTTTTCTCATCCTCTGTGGGTCGGTGAACATGGAGGAAATTTTCTGATGAAGCTCCTTGCCCCGGTCGGAAAGATAGACCGAATTGTCGTAGGACTTGCTCATTTTGCGGCCGTCAATACCGAGAAGCTTGGGAACGCTGGTTAAAAGAGGTTCCGGAACGGGAAAAACCTCTTTGGCGTAGAGATAATTGAAGCGCCGTGCGATTTCGCGGGTCAGTTCGATGTGTGGAAGCTGATCCACGCCCACCGGTACGCCGTAGGCTTTATACATAATAATATCGGCGGCCTGCAGCACGGGATATCCGAGGAAGCCGAAGGTGGAGAGGTCTTTCGACGTTAATTCCGCCTGCATTTCTTTATAGGTGGGATTACGCTGCAACCAGGCCAGAGGAGTAATCATTGATAAAAGCAGAAATAATTCGGCATGTTCTTTTACAGAGGATTGAACAAACAGTGTGCTTTTGGATGGGTCAAGCCCGGCGGCCAACCAGTCGATCACCATATTGATCCCGTTGGTTTTGATCGATTCTGTTGAGGCATACTCGCTGGTAATGGCATGCCAGTCCGCTACGAAGTAAAAGCAGTCGTAAGAGCCGCTGTTTTGAAGATGGACCCAGTTTCCTAACGCTCCGTGAAAATTTCCAAGATGCAGGCGTCCTGTGGGCCTCATGCCGCTGAGAATTCTTTGATGTGTCAAAATCCAAACTCCTGATTTCGCTTGATGGATAAAACACCAAGGCCTCCGATCGTAAATGAAGAATGCGGAGGCCTTGGATTCAAAAAACGGTAATAAAGCTATTTTACTTTATCGGTCAACGTTTTGCCTGCTTTGAATTTTACCACTTTCTTCGCGGCAATTTTAATCTCGGCCCCCGTCTGAGGATTGCGGCCTTTTCTTGCTTTTCTTTTGGTTACGGAGAAAGTGCCGAATCCGACAAGTCCGAGTTTTCCGTTCTTCTTCAATTCTTTGGATATCGTTCCAATGAACGCATCCAGTGCCTTTCCCGCTGCTACTTTGGAAATTTCTGCTTCATCTGCGATTACACCAATCAATTCTGCCTTTGTCATCCTGTTTCCCTCCCTTTTATGAAATTAGTCACTGATCAATATTGTATTTTTTTATTGAATCCGTTTATTTAACGGCCTTGCGATGCATGATCTGTTTTCTATTGCCGGTACGGCTAACACATAATCCATGAACAATCAAGGAAAATGTCATGTTGTGCCGCGGGATGGACTTGTTTTTCAGCCTCTTTTCCTGCTCGACATCGTTATTTGATACAGACCCGGCGCACCTGATTAAAATCGGTCATGCCTTTGAGCGCTTTGAGGATACCGTCCTGAAGCAAGGTGGTCATGCCTTCTTCCATGGCTTTGGTGCGAAGAACTTCAACCGGTTCCTTTTTCATGATCAGCTTTTTAATAGAATCGGTGGCGACCACCAGTTCATGAATTCCCAGCCTGCCTTTGTACCCGGTTTTGTCACAGGCATCGCAACCTCGGGAACGGTACAGCCTGAATTTATCATCATAGGTAATGCCCAGTTTCGCGAATGATTCGGCTCCGTAACTTTCAACGATTTCCTCAAATTCGTCCTTGGTCGGATGATACTCTTCCTTGCAGCTTTTACAAAGTGTTCGCACCAGACGCTGGGCAAGAATGCCCAGCAGGGCATCGGCGAAATTCAGAGGATCGATTCCCATATCCAGCAAACGGGTGATCGTTTCGGGAGCGCTGTTGGT
>CAYOPU010000038.1:0-14310 GCA_964405915.1 uncultured Smithella sp.
CTCTACTTTGAACCTTTTGACTGGGTGATTGTGGCGACTTCCTATGAGGACGATTATTTTCAACCCATCGAACGGGTTAATGAGATCATCAAAACCCTCTTTCTGAGAATAGTTTTCTACGGCGGATTGATTATGGTTCTGGCCGTGGGTCTGGCCGTATTTATCGGCCGGAAGCTAATCCATCCCGTCGATCTGGCGACGGATCTGGCCGGGAAAATCGCCACGGGAGATCTGCAATCCGCCAGGGAAGACCTTGCCGGAACGGAGGTCACCCGTATTATGCGATCCGGAGATGAGACAGGTGAATTATTAAGGGCTTTCAGTACGATGACGGGCAGTCTCGATTCTTTAATCGGTCAGGTTCATCGTTCGGGAATTCAGGTGACCACTTCCGCGACGGAGATCGCCGCATCGGCCCGGGAACTGGAGGCGACCGTTTCGGAGCAGGCTGCCTCGACAACGGAAGTTTCGGCGACAAGCCGCGAGATTTCCGCCACGGCGGAGGATCTCAATAAGACCATGGATTGGGTAAACTCTTCCCTGAATAACACCATCAGCATGGCTGAAACGGGCCGTACGGATCTGTCCCACATGGAGGGGGCGATGCGCGGACTGATTAAGGCGACCTCATCCATTTCCTCGAAGCTTGCCGTCATTAACGACCGGGCGAACAAGATATCCAATGTGGTGACCACGATCAACAAGATATCCGATCAGACGAACCTGCTTTCTCTGAATGCGGCTATCGAAGCGGAAAAGGCCGGCGAGTTCGGCCGCGGATTTTCGGTCGTTGCCCGGGAAATCAGCCGTCTTGCCGATCAGACCGCGATGGCCACTCAGGATATTTCACACGTGGTGGCGGAAATGCAGACCTCCGTTTCCTCCGGCGTCATGGAAATGGACAAATTTGCCGACGAAGTACGACGGGGCGTGGATACCGTTGTTACGCAGAGCGGACAGCTTGCGCTGATCATTGATCAGGTTCGGGCTCACGGTCCCCAGTTTACCTCCGTAAAGGAGGGAATGCACGGTCAGGCGCAGGGCGCCCAGCAGATCAGCGGCGCCATGGGGCAGTTATCGCTGGCCGCTGAGCAGACGAAGGAATCGCTGCATGAGTTCAAACTGGCCACGGAACAACTGAACGAGGCCATTCAGGGGCTCCAGAGCGAGGTTTCCCGGTTCAGGGTCAGTTCATCATAAGACAAATGGATAACGGTATGTTGATGCTCCAATTTCAGGCCGGCGGCGATCGCTATGGACTCGATATTGCAAAAGTCATGGAAGTCGCGCCCCTTATCCAACTGAGGAAAATTCCTCATGCGGCGCCGGAAGTCGCCGGAACTTTCAATTACCGGGGCACACTGACGCCTGTTGTTGATTTGACCGTTTTGTTGACGGGCGAGCCGTCCCAGCCCCGGATGAGCACGCGGATTATTCTTGTGCCTTATGCAGGCGACGACGGGCGATCCCATATCCTGGGGATGCTGGCCGAATCGGTGACAGAGATGGTTCGTTGTCAGGTGTCGGATCTCCAGGCGCCCGTCGTGGACGTGAGCGGCGCTCCCTACCTGGGAGATATTTTATTTGATGAACGGGGGTCGATCCAGATGATTGAAATCGACCGGCTTCTGACCCGGGAACTGCTGTTTTCCCTTTTCCCGCCGGAGGTATTTTCCAAATGACTATACCGGAATCCATCGGTCTCTATCTTCAGGAAACACTGGGGATGGAGCAGGCGTCCGTAGGGAAGCATGCCGTCGACCGGGCGATCAAGACGCTGATGAACAGGGAAAAAATTTCAAGTATTAAAGACTATGAAAGTCTTTTCAGCTCCTCTGAGGCCCAGCGGCAAAAGTTGATTGACGAGATTGTCGTGGGAGAAACCTGGTTTTTCCGGGATAAAGGGCCTTTTGACTATTTGGTGCAATATGCCCGGGAGCTCTGTAATGTGCTGCCTCCCGGAGATGTTATGAATATCCTTTCCGCGCCATGCGCCACGGGAGAAGAATCCTACTCCATTGTGATGGCCCTTCTTCACGCCGGCCTGTCACCGGCCGTTTTTTCCGTGGATGCCGCGGATATCAGTGCCAAATCCCTGAAAGTTGCCCGGAAGGCCGTTTATGGCCGCAATGCCTTTCGGGAACCGGCCGGCGAAGACTATGCCCCTTATTTTCTCGAAACAGAAAAGGGACGACAGGTAACACAGCAGGTTGTCCTGCAGGTGAGGTTTCTGCATGAAAATCTCGTATCGCCGCGGTTTCTGGATGGATGCGGTCCCTATCACATGATTTTTTGCCGGAATTTTCTGATCTATTTAACCGCGGAGGTCCGTAAGAGGGTTTTCAAACAGTTGGATCGTCTCCTGCTGCCCGGCGGGATACTCTTCAGCGGTCATTCGGAAACGGTTTTCTGGCAGCAAAACGGTTATATGCCAATCCGTCGCGAAAGAGCTTTCGCGTTATCCAAACCGCATCCGGTTGTTCCATCCCGCATGGCAACCGTATCTGAACAAAAAATGCCGCTGATGCCTCAAACGGGCAAGGCGGATGATCACTCGCTGTCCCCGGCCAAAGGAGGCGCGGTACAGCCGGAGGCAGGGGAATTTTCCATTGACCCGGTTCCGGCGACACGGAATAACGATAAGGATCAGGCTCGGAAAAGCCGGGAAATGTCTGTTGATCCGCGGCTTCGGGAGGCGCGCCGGCTGGCGGACCAGGGAGCTCTGGAAAAGGCGGCCCGCCTGTGTCGGGAGTATGAGAAAAACGCAGGGCCGTCTGCTGAAGCATACTGCCTGATGGGATTGATTCTGGAGGCCGGCAACGATCTTAATCGTGCGGAAGACTGTTTTTTAAAGGCGCTTTATCTGGAACCCGGGCATTACGAAAGTCTGGTTCATGTAAGTCTTCTGTTTGAACGGAGGGGAGACGGCAGGAAAGCCGTTCTCTATCGCGAGAGAGCGGAACGCTGCGGAAGGGGGGGCTGTGAATCCTGATACCAGGTCCAACCGGATCAAATGCTGGAGAGAAAAGGGGAGTTTCGGGAACGGGTCCTGCCTGGAACTCCGCGTCCTGATTCATTGCCGTCACTGCCCGGTCTATACCCGTGCGAGCAGGCAAATCCTGGACCGGAATTTTCCCCCGGGATACACGGAGGAGAGGACGATGGTCATGGCCCGGCAAAAAGAAATGGCCAGACTGGGAACTCTGTCGGTCATGGTCTTTCGTCTGCAGGAGGAAAGATTTGCACTCAAAACGATCTTTTTCCAGGAAGCGGCGGAAATCTCACCGGTTCATACGATTCCTTTCAAGGCGAACCGCGTTTTCCGGGGTGTGGTGAATATCAACGGTGATCTGCTTTTATGCATCTCTGTTGCGGATCTTCTGGAATTGACCGGCGAGATGGTCGGTGCAACAGCAGGCAAGGTTTGCGAACGGATGGCTGTGGTCAGCCGGGAGGGAAACCGCTTTGTTTTTGCCGTGAATGAGATCCTCGGGGTCTATCGGATTTCTCCGGAAGACATGAGGGATGTTCCTGCAACGCTCTCCCGTTCCACCCGGGCGTTGACGCGGGGAATCTTCACGGTGGACGGCCGGAATGTCGGCCTTCTGGATGAGGATCAGTTTTTTCCCGCTATGGCCAGGAGCCTCACCTCATGACCGCCGCCGACGCCAAATTTTCCGCTGATCCTCTCATGCTGGATTTGTTCCGCGTGGAGCTGGAAAATAACACACGCACCCTGGAAGCCGGTCTGGTGACGGCTGAACGGGATCAGTCACCTCAGAAAATCGAACCGCTCATGCGGGCGGCCCACTCTATAAAAGGAGCCGCCCGGATTGTGGGGCTGAATACAGCTGTCACTCTGGCTCACGCCATGGAGGATGTTTTGTCTGCCGCCCAGCGGGGCACGCGTCCCCTTTCTTCTGAAGCGGTGGACTGTCTTTTGCAGAGCAATGATCTCTTTGTTTTCCTGTCCCGTTTGGAAGTCGCTGATCTGTCCGGCGCTCTGGACACTCGCGCCGAGGAGATTCAGAATATGGCCGGACAGCTCCGGATTTTTCTGGAAGAAGGCGACGCCGACAAACGGGAAACGCCCGTACCGACCTTAACTGCCCCGAGTGCTCCTCCGACGGCGAAGGTTTCTTCCTCCGCAAAATCTACACCGGTCGTTATCCCGCCGGAAAATAAAGTCCCTCCTGTGACAAACGTCGATCCCCTCATGCTGGATTTGTTCCGCGTGGAGCTGGAAAATAACACACGCACCCTGGAAGCCGGTCTGGTGACGGCTGAACGGGATCAGTCACCTCAGAAAATCGAACCGCTCATGCGGGCGGCCCACTCTATAAAAGGAGCCGCCCGGATTGTGGGGCTGAATACAGCTGTCACTCTGGCTCACGCCATGGAGGATGTTTTGTCTGCCGCCCAGCGGGGCACGCGTCCCCTTTCTTCTGAAGCGGTGGACTGTCTTTTGCAGAGCAATGATCTCTTTGTTTTCCTGTCCCGTTTGGAAGTCGCTGATCTGTCCGGCGCTCTGGACACTCGCGCCGAGGAGATTCAGAATATGGCCGGACAGCTCCGGATTTTTCTGGAAAAAGGCGACGCCGACCAACGGGAAACACCCGCACCGTCGCCATCGACACCGGTTATGACCTCAAAGAGCGCGCCTTTGGCGGTGGAGGTTTCTTCTTCCGACAATAAATCCGCGCCGGTTATTCTCCCGCCGGAAAATACGGTCCATCTTGAAAGACGCGCCTCAGACCGTTCGAGGACTTGCCAGGAAAAAGCGGAACCGGGTCTGGTCCGGGTGATGGCGGAAAACATGAACCATCTGATGGGCCTGGCCGGAGAATGTCTCGTTCAGGCACAGTCCGTGAAAACCTTCTACGATGACCTCCTGGCCATGAAGAAGGGACTCTTCGATCTGGAGAAACCGCTTAAGCTGGTTCTGGATTCCGGAGAGGATGTGACCGTCGATACGACAACCAACCAGGAGGTTCTGGATCGTCTTGTGGAGGCTCAGGAAGCATCTGTTCGGGACATTGCCCGGTTCGAGCGGTTTTCCCGCCGCTTGGAACATCTGGCTCACCGCCTTTACGGAGAGGTCATCAGCAGCCGGATGGTGCCCTTCTCCGACGGATTGCACGGTTTCCCCCGGATGGTGCGCGATCTGGCTAAAGAAACAGGGAAGAAAGTCCGTTTTGAAATCGCCGGCGCTTCCACACCGGTGGATCGGGACATTCTGGAAAAACTGGAGGCGCCTCTTTCCCACCTCATCCGCAACGCCGTCGATCATGGGATGGAATCCCCCGCGGAACGGATCGCTGCGGGAAAGCCTGCGGAGGGGCGTATTGTTCTCGAAGCCCGTCACATGGCGGGCATGCTGAATATCACGCTCTCCGATGATGGTCGGGGGATCAACCCGGAATATCTCCGAAGCAAGGTGGTCGAAAAAGGCTATGTAACACAGGATATGGCCAGGAGCCTCAGTCGGACGGAGCTGTTCGAATTTCTGTTTCTGCCCGGTTTTTCCACGGCGAAGGCGGTAACGGAAATTTCGGGACGCGGCGTGGGTTTGGATGTTGTTTTCAACATGGCCCATGAAGTGGGCGGGTCTGTGCGGGTGGACGCCGATGCGGGAAAGGGGTCGCACTTTCACCTCCAACTGCCCTTAACCCTCTCGGTTCTCCGGACCATGCTGCTGGAAATTGCCGGTGAACCCTATGCGTTGCCCTTGTCGCGCATCGACAGGATTCTCATGTTGTCACGGGGGGATATCCGGGAAGTTGAGGACCATCAATACTGTACTCTGGACGGGGAACACGTGGGGATTCTGGATGCCCGTCAGCTTTTTCACCTGCCGCCGTCCGATAACCCATCGGATGTTTATGCCATTGTTGTGATCAGTGACCGGCTGAACCGCTACGGATTGTCCGTGGATCGCTTCATCGGCGAACAGAACCTGGTGGTCCGTCCCCTGGACGCGAGGCTGGGGAAGGTGCCCAATATCAGTGCCGGCGCTGTTCTGGATGACGGGTCGCCCGCCATTATTTTCGATGTCGATGATCTGGTTCGGTCCATTCATCAGCTCCTGACCAGCGGAAAAATTCAAAAAGTGAGCAGCGTCCGCCAGCTGGGTCTGGGGAAAAAGAAGGTTTTGATCGTCGATGATTCCCTGACCGTCAGGGAAGTGGAACGGCGGCTTCTCGAAAATGCCGGGTACGAGGTGACGGTGGCCGTTGACGGCATCGATGGATGGAATACCGTGATCGCGGACCATTTCGATCTCCTCATTTCGGATGTGGATATGCCCCGGATGAACGGCATTGAGCTTGTCCGCAAAGTCAAAGAGGCGCCGCTGCTTAAGGAACTTCCGGTGATGATCGTCTCGTATAAAGACCGGGAGGAAGACCGTTTACGGGGCCTTGAAGCGGGGGCGAATTATTATCTGACGAAGGGAAGTTTTCATGATGAAAGCCTTCTGACTGCCGTGAAAGACCTGATTGGGAGCCCGTGATGCCGTTGCGAATTGCTGTGGTTCATCATGATCTGATGGCCCGAAATATTGTGCGTAAAGTCATTGCGACGGATCCGGATTATGTGCTGGCATGGCTGGCCGGCAATGGCGGCGAGGTTCTGGAAAGTTGCCGACGGGACCGGCCGGATCTTCTTCTGGTGGATCTGGCTCTGTCCGACATGGATGGTGTGAAGGTCGTCAGTGACGTGATGAAACACTTCCCCTGTGCGATTCTTATCCTGGCCGATACGCTGAATCAGCAGGCAGGAAAGGTTTTTGAAGCCATGGGCTGCGGCGCCCTGGATGCCGTGGAGACGCCTTACGCCCAGGAAAACGGCCTTCTGAAGGGGGATGACCGTCTTCTGAAAAAAATGACCACCATGGCAAAGATCTTGGGGAAGATGGAACAACCCCAGCGCCTGGGCGCCAGAAGAACGATCTCCGTGCCGGACCGGTTGCCGCCTCTGGTGGCCATTGGATCCTCAACGGGCGGTCCCAAGGCTCTGGCTGCAATTTTTTCCTCTTTCCCCGCGGATTCGGATGCGGCCATCATCGTTGTCCAGCATGTGGATATCCAGTTTGCCTCCGGGCTTTCCGCTTGGCTTGGTTCACAGACGCCTCTCACGGTTAAACTGCTCCGGGAGGGGATGCGGCCCCTTCCCGGCGTTGTTCTGGTAGCGGCGACCAACGACCATCTCATCATGGGCGAAGATATGGCATTTCATTATACGGCAGAGCCCAGGGATTACCCGTATCGTCCTTCGGTAAACGTCCTCTTTGAGAGCCTGAATAAATTCTGGCCGTCGAAAGATGTGGCCGTTCTTTTGACGGGGATGGGCCGGGACGGTGGAACCGGAATGGTTGCCTTGAAAAAATCAGGGTGGCATACGATCACCCAGGATGAAAAGACCTCCGTCGTCTATGGCATGCCCGCCGCGGCGGTGGAGCTGGGAGGTGCTATGGAGATCCTGCCTCTGGAGAAGATTGCCGGGGCCATTCTGAAGAGATTGTCACGCAGGACGGTCACGAAAAAAGTTAATTTCTAAAAGGAGAAAAAATACAGGAGATGACGCATACAGAAAATTCGCACCTGGCGGCGGCCCTTACGGAACATCAGATTAAGGTGCTTCTGGTGGATGATCAGGCCATTGTCGGCGCAGCGGTGGAAAGAATGCTGGCGCCGGAGGGGGACATTGTTTTTCGCTATTGTCAGGATCCGACCCGGGCCCTCCAGACGGCTGACGAGTTCAAGCCAACCGTCATTCTCCAGGACCTCATCATGCCCGAAATTGACGGCCTGACGCTGGTCAAATTCTTCCGCGTCCATCCCCGCATGAAGGATGTGCCGCTCATTGTCCTGTCTTCCAAGGAAGAGGCCATTACCAAAGCGGACGCTTTTGCCCTGGGCGCCAACGACTACCTGGTGAAGCTACCCGACCGGATTGAACTGATCGCCCGGATTCGCTACCACTCCAAGGGATATATCAACCTCCTCCAGAGAAACGAAGCTTACGCTGCTCTTCTGGAGAGCAGGCAGGCCATGGCGTCCGAGCTGGCGCAGGCGGCGGATTATGTCGTATCGCTCCTGCCGGCGCCGATTCTGGAAGGGTCGATTACGACGGCCTGGCGGTTTTTCCCCAGCACCCAGCTGGGAGGCGATTGTTTCGGCTATCACTGGATTGATGAGGATCACTTTGCCGTTTACCTTCTGGACGTTTGCGGACACGGGGTCGGACCGGCTCTCTTGTCTGTGTCCGCGTTTAACTCTATTCGTTCCCAAACCCTGCCGAAGACAAATTTTCTGGCGCCGGAACAGGTTCTGTCGGCCTTAAACGCGGCCTTTCCCATGGATGCCAACAACGGTCTCTATTTCACGATCTGGTATGGTGTTTTTAACCGTCAAACCCGGAAGCTCCGTTTTGCCAGTGGCGGCCATCCGCCGGCATTTCTCGTATCGAAAAACGGCGCGCTCTCCCAGCTCATCACCGCGAATCTGATCATCGGCGGTATGCCGGACGTTGACTATCAGGCGGATGAGAGAACGGTTGACGAAGGCGCCCGCCTCTATGTTTTTTCAGACGGTGTTTATGAAGTGGACCGGCCTGGCGACGGTGTGATGTGGACCCTGCAGGATCTGGGAGACCACCTGCTGCGAAATGCTCTGGAAAAAGGGGAAGATGTTGACGCCCTGTACCGGACCATGCAGAGCTATCATGGCGGGGACATTCTGGACGACGATTTTTCCATGATGAGCATCTATTTTATTTGATGAACGGCGGAAGACCGTTTCTGCTATGACTGACAGCGCGCGCACCGGCCAATCTCCTGACGTTTCCGCAACGCCGTTCTTTTCTTTGCGGCAATCCTTTTTTCAATCTGACTTTTTGGGAAATGGCAGATGATTTTTTAAAAGATAGGCGAACTTTTCAGGGTCAACGGGTCTGCTGAAGTAAAAACCCTGCATTTCATCGCAAGAGTGTTGCTGCAGGAAGATCATTTGATCCTCCGTTTCCACGCCTTCGGCGGTGATCGTCATGCTGAGAGTCTTGCCCATGGAAATAATCGCTTTGGTAATCGCCTTGTCTTCAGCGTTTTCAATGATATTATACATGAAAGACCGGTCTATTTTCAGGGTATCGACCTGGAAGCTTCTGATTTGAGAAAGAGACGAATAACCTGTGCCGAAGTCGTCTATGGCCAGTCGCACACCCAGGTCTTTGATTTTGTCGAGCACGGGGATCATCCGGCCGGGATTATGCATCACCATGCTTTCGGTAATTTCAAGCTCCAGAAGATGAGGATTCATACCCGAATCGTCCAGTGCCTTTTTAATATCATCTATCAGATGATCGTCGGCAAGCTGGCGTACCGATAAATTTACCGCCATACAGAGGCTGGGCAGGCCCTGGCGCTGCCAGGCGACATTTTGCGCGCAGGCGGTTTGTAACACCCACCGGCCAATGGGGACAATCATCCCTATTTCTTCGGCGACCGGAATGAATTGTGTCGGCGATATGAAACCCAGATCCGGGTTGTTCCATCGCAGCAAAGCTTCCATACCTGTGATCTCACCCGTCATGACATCCAGCTTTGCCTGATATTGCAGAGACAGCTCGTTACTTTCCAGCGCTAAACGCAGTTTTGTTTCCAGGGAAAGCCGCTCAATGGATTGAGTCTTAATATCTGTTGAGTAGAACTGATAGTTATTTTTGCCCTCCTCTTTGGCAAAATACATGGCGATATCGGCGTTTTTCATCAAGGATTGTTCGTCTTCTCCGTCCTTGGGATATAAGCTGATGCCAATACTGGCGGTGACGCGGTATTCCTGTTTCAGAATGGTCATGGGTTTGATGGTGGCGGAAAGAATCTTCTGGGCAACCGTCGTGACATAATTGAAATCGCCTATTTCTTCCATCAATACGACGAATTCATCTCCTCCCAGACGGGCGACGATATCGACCGACCGCAACGCCTGCTTGAATCGAAGGGAAATTTCCTGCAGGAGCTGATCTCCCGCATCATGTCCCAGCGTGTCATTGATGACCTTGAAGCGGTCCAGATCGATGAAGAATAAGGCAAAAACCCTCTTATATCGTTGTGCGGATTGGATGGCATGATTGAGAAGCTGGCTGAATAAAGTGCGGTTGGGGAGGCCCGTCAGGCCGTCATGCGTTGCCAGATATTGAATCTGCTCGTCGGCGCGTTTCCGTTCGGTGATATCGCGCCCCACGCCGCGGAACTCGTAAATCTTGCCTTTCTCGTTGCGTTTGGGAAAGATGGAGATCTCGGCAAAGATGGTGCTGCCGTCCGGTTTGGTGATCTCCATGGGGAAATTTTTGAATGGTTTGCCCGTTTCATAGACCACGTGGAATTTTTCGTAGATGGCATCAGTTTCCTTCTGTCTGAAAAAGGAGCGAAAATTCAAGCCGGTAAACTCTTGGGGAAGATAATCCAAAGCGCGGAGGGTGGCATCGTTGACAAAGAGGACGTTGCCGTCGAGATCGGACTCAAAATACCATTCATCCATCTCCTCCATGACGGTCCGGTATCGCTCCTCGGATTGACGCAGGGCTTCTTCCATGAGCTTCCGCTCGGTAACATCGCGCCCGATTCCCCGGAAGCCGATGATCTCTCCTGTCTGATTATGGATAGGGAACCCGGCAACATCGGCAAATCCATATTCCCCCTTCTTGCTGGAAGCTTTGTAGGAAATACCCCGTTCGGGCTTGCCGGTGCTGAAAATGTTCCCGAAGGCCTGATACAGGACTTTGGTGTCTTCTTCATTCACCTGATCCCGAAAGGTTTTTCCAAGCAGTTCTTCTTTAGGATATCCCAGGAGGCGGGAAAGGGCGTCATTAACAAAAGTGTAATTACCGGCCAGATCGACTTCAAAATAGGCATTATCCATTTCTTCAAGGATGGTCCGGTATTTTTCTTCACTTTGAAACAGTGAATTTTCCGTACGTTTGCGTTCGGTAATATCCATGAAGCTGCCAAGCGCGGCCTGCTTTCCCTTGTAGGTAATAGAGGTGACCATTTCCAAAACCCACATGACCTCATGGTTTTTTTTGATGAACCTGTATTCATAAGGATCAGAACGTTCCCGTTTTAAGACCTGAATGGCGTTTTTTCTGGTCGCATCCCGATCATCCGGATAAATGTAATCGAGGGAATTCCGGTTGATGAGCTCCTGGTCTGAATAGCCGGATAGTTTCTGATAGAGGGAACTGACATAGACGAATTTGCTTTGTTGCACGATATAGATTCCCACGCCGACATTGGATAGAATGTCTTTGGGAAAATGAGCAAAATCGTTTTTCTTGCTGTTTTGGTTGTTTTTCGGTTGGATTGTCGCTTTGGTTTTGTGCTTGACCGGTGTTTTAGGCTTAGCGGTTTCATCAGGTTTCACTGCCATTATTCTTCAACCTCCGAAATTTGTTCTCTTTTGCGCTCAGATGATAAGAAAGTCAAGAGAATATTGCATGTGAGGATAATCTCCGGGATGCGTGGTTGTACAGCATCATGACTATTCTGTTGACACACAAAACTGGCTGGCTTAAGCTTTACCGACAAAAAAGGAGCATCCGTATGCGTCAATACAAAATGATTTCAGCCAATGTATTGTTTATCATGATGATCGGTTTGTTGATCGGCTGTACGGGAGCGCTGTTCAAAGACATGGGCCGGTTTGAACCAAGTAATGAGGCCACCGGAAATTTTGAGCAATTTGTTGTCCATCAAGATTACCATTATTTTATCAGCGGCTCTGATGTTTATCCGCTGATGCTTTTCGGACTGAAAAAAGAGTGGCTCATCGACAGCGACGAAGATTTATGGAAGAAAATTGATCCGAAACAGGAAATCATCTCGGAACTTGTTTCCAATATGCAAAGGAGACTGCAGGAGTGCTGCTTTCAAAATCCTCACGGGTTTGATATTCTGGATAACCACGACCGGAAAATAGGAGAAGGCTACGCCATGCTGGGCCTCATCACGGGTATAAGAATCAAAGAAGACGGGAAGGTTGTGATCTACCCCCCGATAGACAATGATGAGGTGAAGAGATATCAGGACAGAGGGACTGACCGGTCTTGGTGATATTTTCATTCCATCCATCCGGCGTCTTCAGGCAAGAACGGTACTTGTTTTGATCACATAAACCTGTAGCGTCTGATCGGCGGGAAAGCCCAGAATGTGCTGGATAATGTCGAGGGGGCGGACGGATCCGGTCTGAGCGTGGCGCAGGGTTACGGCCACTTTTTTCTCTCGGGCGTTTAATGTCATGGCATCGACAAAAGGGCGAATATCCCGCGAGATGGTTTTCCCCTTGGAGGTTCTGGAAATCGGGAATGATTGGGCTGCCAGGAACTGATCAATGCTGCCGGCAATATTGATCATTTTCTCTTCGTTTGTATCCGCAGGCAGCATCAGGTCGTAAGTAAAGCCGTAAAGCGACCGGGCCAGATCCTTTGCAACATAGGAAAGCAATTGTATCCCGGTGATCTCCATGCCCTCGGGCAGAGCGGCGTTGATATCGTTCTTCAGCAGGGTCAGGTCTTTTAGATATTCACAGGCGGTGACGTCCAGATATTCCTGCAAACTGGCCATGCCTACCGATGTGGCGGTGGCGAAGGATATTTTGGGATGCGGATGGAAGCCCGCGGAATAGGCAAGCGAAAGAGAACTGCGACGCAGGGCGCGGGTCAGCGCCATGGCCAGTTCCAGATGAGATAAAAACCGCGCACGGCCTGTTTTGGAAAAGCTCAGACGATAAACTTTTTCAATGGTCACGGCGGGTCTGTGTTTTATTTCCGCTTCCTGATCCAGGGGATCTTTGCCGGAAAAAATATTGCTGATGTTTTCATCATCGCAGGCGCCGCAATGCTGACAATCCTCATACCGGCAATCCGGCGTGGCTGTTTGCGAATCGGCCTGGAGTCTTTCCCGCAGCAAAAAATCCCGGTTGACGCCGCAGTCGATGTTGTCCCAGGGCAGGGGCTCAGTCGCTCTGCGTTCACGCAAATAATCGTCAACATTGATTCCCGTTTCCTGAAGGGCTTCCTGCCACAGATCAAAGCGGAATATTTCGTTCCAGCCGTCAAAGCGGCAGCCTTTCCGGTACGCGCACAAAAGCAGGTCTCCGATTTTTTCATCGCCTCTGGAAAACAGGCCTTCCAGCAGGCACATCCGGGCGTCATGCCATTTGACGGTAATATTGCGGTTCTTCATCCTGTCACGGATAAAATGCTGCCTGGTGTATGTTTCCTCAAGCGATAGCTGTTTTTCCCACTGGAAGGGGGTATGCGGTTTGGGCACGAAGGTGGAAAGGCTGATGGTGACCTGGCCCCGGTGACGGGCCGTGCGCAGCGCCTGATAGCCCAGATCAACGATGCCCTGCAAGTCGCTTTCCTCTTCATGCGGCAGACCGATCATGAAATACAGTTTGATGGATTTCCAGCCGGCGGCAAAAACTTTATCCACCGACGCCAGTAAATCCTCCGCAGTATTGCCTTTGTTAATCACCTGACGCATTTTATCCGTTCCCGCTTCGGGCGCCAGGGTGAAACTGGTTTTACGGGTGCGCTTGATTTCTTCGATCAGCGTTTCGCTGAGCGACTCGACGCGCAACGACGGCAGCGCCAGGGCGACTCTTTCAGCATAATGCTTTTGCATCAGGTTTTGCATCAGCGGTTCAAGACAACTGTAGTCTCCGGAACTGAGCGACAAAAGCGATATCTCATCATGGCCGGTGGCGCGCAGGGCCTGGTCGGCCATATCTGCAATCAGCTGCGCATTTCTTTCCCGGTAGGGACGCCAGAGCATGCCCGCCTGGCAGAAACGGCAGCCGCGGGTGCAGCCGCGGGCGATTTCGAGCACGATGCGGTCGTGGACCGTTTGCATCAGCGGTACGACCGGCGCAACCGGATGAGGCCAGGCGTTCAGATCAATGGCTTTTCGTTTTTTGATGGTGGTGCTTTTGCCGTGCACACCGGGAACATAAATGCCGTCAATTCCTGCCAACTCAAGCAATATTGCATTTCTGGAAAGATTTTGTTTCTTGCCATTGGCAACGGCGGCGGTAATATCCGCGACAACTTCTTCGCCTTCGCCGATGACAAAGGCATCGATAAAAGCGCTAAGGGGCGCGGGATTAAATGCGCAGGGGCCGCCTGCGATGATCAGGGGGTGATGGTTAAGACGATCACCGGATCTTAGCGGGATGTCTCCCATCTCCAGCATATTGAGCATATTGGTATAGGATAATTCGTATTGCAGTGAAAAACCGATGATGTCAAAAT
>CAYOPU010000039.1:0-14078 GCA_964405915.1 uncultured Smithella sp.
ATGACAATATGACAAAACATGAACTGAAAAGAACAGGCCTGGCCGCCGAAGAAGCCCGCGACTTTAACTGGAATTATCTGAAGGAGCTTGGCGTTCAACTGGTCAAGGCCGACATCCGAAATTACGAGGAGCTTCTGGAGTACGGAAACGGCTGCGATTACATCATTCATACGGCCGCCCAGCCGGCTATGACCATCAGCTGGGAGGACCCCCGGCTGGACATGACCACCAACGTGATGGGAACTTTCAATGTCCTGGAGGCTGCACGAAAACTCAAAATTCCGGTGGCCAGCTGTGCGACCATCCACATTTACGGAAACAGGATTAATGACGAACTCCAGGAAGGAAAAACCCGATACACGCGGGAACCTTCGTCTATTGATGAAAATTACCCGACCCTCGGGGGATCGCTCTCGCCGCTTCATGCTTCCAAGGCCGCCCTGGACATTTATACGAAGGTCTACATTGATACCTATGGTGTGGAGACGGCAAGCTTCCGTTTAACCGGCATTTACGGCACAAGACAGTTTGGCGGAGAAGATCACGGCTGGGTGGCGAATTTTGCCATCAGAAGTGCTTTGAACTGGCCGCTAACGGTTTTCGGAACGGGCAAGCAGGTTCGCGACATCATTTACGCAACCGACATTTGCGAGGCTTTTGACGCTTTCTATCGAACAAGAAAGTCAGGCATCTATAATATTGGCGGCGGCTTAAAAACGGCCATCTCCCTTTTGGAATGCATCGATCTGATCGGGGAAATTAACGGCGAGAAGCCGGAAGTCAAATTTGCACCGGACCGCTATGCCGATCTGCGATATTTTATCTGTGACATATCCAAAGCTCAGAAGAACTTGGGATGGGAACCTAAGATTCTTCCTGAAGAAGGCGTGTCGATGCTGCTCAACTGGATTAAGGATAATAGAAACGTCTTGGCAACGAAAGAGGGGGAATGACGATGAAAGCATTGATTCTTGCCGGAGGAAGAGGAAACCGGCTCAACGAACTTTCAGCCGAGCAGAATAAATGCATGACCAAAGTCCGGGGAAAGCATTTGATTGAATATAACCTGGACTGCGCCCTGGACGTTGATGTGGATGAGATTGTGCTGGTGGTGGGCTACCGGGCGGAAACGATTATCAACTTTTTGGGTAATAGCTATAAAGGAAAAACCATTAAGTACGTCATTCAAAGCGAGCAAAAGGGACTTGTCCATGCCATCGAATGCGCAAAAAAAGCTGTGGACGGGGCCGACTTCTTTCTGATGCTGGGCGACGAAATGCTGTTTCATCCAAAGCATCAGGAAATGGTTGCCGAATTCAGAAATAACCAAAATATTTTTGGCTTCTGCGGAATCGTCAGCGTGAACGACAGAAATCAGATTAAGAAAACTTATACCCTGATTCACGGGCCCAATAAAGATATTTATCGTTTGATTGAGAAACCCAGACATCCCCTGAATGAATTTCAGGGCACCGGTCATTGTTTATTCCGAAACCAAATCTATGACTATATTCAATACACGCCAATCCATCATGAAAGAAATGAGAAAGAGCTTCCCGACCTCATCCAATGCGCCATTGACGATGCCATGACGATTAAAGCTTTTCTCATCTGCGATAAATATACGAATGTTAACACGCATGAAGATATCCGACTGGCCGCAAGCTTCTTCCATGAGTAAAAACCTGGTTGTCATTCCCGCTCATAATGAAGAAGAAACCATCCGGGAAGTTGTTACACGGGCTTTACGGCATGCCGATGTTTCCGTGACCGATGACGGCAGCACGGACAAAACGGCGGCAATACTCATGGCTATTGCCGCGGAATGCGATCAGGGCAAACATTCCCGCAAACTGCATATCATCACCCATCCATCCGCCACGCATATTCCGCAAGGCATACAGGATGGTTTAATCTTTGCCTGCAGCGCCGGTTATGATTTGGTCGTGACCATGGATGCCGGACTTTCCCATGATCCGGACGCTCTTCCTCAATTTTTCAACCATCATCCGCAGGTGGATGTTGTGATCGGCAGCAGAAGAAACACCCGGAATGTGCCTTTATACAGGAAAGCGGTCAGCGCCATGGCGAGAAGGGTTGTTAATTATTCTCTGGCGGGTTCATATTTTGATTTGCAGGGTCCCGGTATAAGGGATTGCACCAGCGGATACAGACGCTACAGTCAAAGAGCTTGTGCACTGATCGCCAAAGCAAGCCTCAAATCCAAGGCCTTTGATTTTCATATGGAAACCCTGGCGCTATGTTATCGCGCGGGAATGAATGTGGAAGAAATTCCGATTCACTATGTTTTTTCAAATTCCTCTTTCAACAAAGCGGTTTTGAATCAGGCGATTAAATTTGGGCTGCATTTGATTAAAACAAAAAACCGACCTTCCATTTGAGCAAAGTATTGCCCCAAAATAATCATTCTCAATCAAAGTGATATCAAACGACAAAGCAAATGAGCTTTAATACCATTTTAAAAAAATCAAAGTTGTCAAGGCACCTGTCGAGTTTATCCTATCTGGCAATCCCTTGTTTGCTGGCCACCTGGCTGTATGCACCGGGTCTTTTTTTCGACCGTATACAACTCTTCAGCGATTCTATTATTCATAACCTTTCCGTCATTGAATTTAATCGCAAAATGATTCACGAAGGCATTTCCCCTTTATGGACCAATCTGCTTTATGGAGGACACCCCTATTTTGCTGAGGGTCAGGGGGGATTTTTATATCCTCTCAATTTTCTTGTCGCCTTATTCTTCCATCCCGTCATCGGTCAGCATGTTTATAACTGGCTTTCAATTATTATCGGTGCACTGGGTATGTTCTTCCTGTGCAGACATTTCAAATGCAGTCCAGAGGCTTCGACTTTTGGCGCTCTGGCTGTTGTCTTCTCCACCTTTTGGATTGAATACCACGATAACATCACGGTTTCCGGCGCTTTGTGCTGCCTGCCATGGGTTTTTTTATGTTTTGAGCGCTGGATAAGCCATCCCTCCATAAAATCATCTCTTTGGCTTGCCCTGTTTTTGTCTTTGCTGATTTTTGCCGGTTATCCCCTGGCCTTGCACGGCGCTGTCATTTATATGGCTGTGAGCCTGCTCCCGACTTTATTTACCGGGTACATCGGAAGCAGAGCGGACAATTCACCCAGACAATATGTGATGACGGGTCTCGTGGCCATTACCGTGTGCATCGGATTGTCGGCAATACAGTGGGTCCCCTTATTAGAACTTGCTTCATTATCACACCGCAGCGGCGGAACCGATATTACTTCTGTATCCACAAATCCCCTGTATCGTTACCTGGGAGGTTTTTTATTTTCGATATCGGATGCCGATAAAAACATTGTCAGGGGGCTGGGCAGCGTTTTTGTCTGCTTTCTCGCATCTCTGTCTCTTACTATAAAACCCAACCATCGAAGCATCGGGCATGTGATCGCGAGCATCTTTCTCATTCTTCTTGGCATGGGGCATGCGACACTATTTTTTGAATACCTGCGCAACTATTCTCTGGTGCCCGGCTTGAAATATTTTCGCGTTGTTCATCTTTATCTGGGCATCGGTATTATCGGCATCGGACTGCTGGGCAGCATTGCGATTGACCGTATCCAAAAACAGTCCAACAAGGCTGTAAATCAATTGAAAGATAGGATCATTTACATTGCCGGTGCATCTGTTTTGTTTTTGATGTGGATGGGCATCGTTTTAAGGCTCAGGGTGGCAGATGTAGCAGCCTTGCAGTATGCATCGTTTATCGGTGCGTATATTATGCTGATAATTTTCATTTTTTTAAAAAAGCGAAAATGGTTTGGTTATGCCATGCTCATTTTTATTATTTCGGAAATTGTCGTGTTACGCATAGCTCCCGTCCCTTTTTCCGATTCAAAACTGCTCCAGAAACCTCCACTCGTTAAATACATTCAAGCGGATATCCGCAATAAGGACTATAAAATCATGGATATCTCGAATTCCTGGATTGTCGGGCTCCTGACCCTCTGGTCACCGGAATTGGAAGCGGAGAATCGCAAAGCATTCCTGCGCGTCGCTCCATCCACCAATGTCTTGTGGGACATCCCGTCCATCGATGCCAATCTCGCCTTACCACTGGCCCGGCATCAACTGATTCAACCCAAGATGATAGCCGAGATAAAAGGCACCGATTCCTCCCTGTCTGGAACCCGACTGATTGATTATCTTGGCGTTCGTTACATCGGCACAGATGAAATTTACCAATCCGCAGGATTGAGACCATTAATTAAAGACAATATCATTATTTTGGAAAACGAACACGCCCTGCCACGTCTACAGACTTTCACCCGCTATGAAATGGCAGGTTCCGCTGATGATGCGTTGAATCATATAAAGCAATCAAAAGAGGCAACCCTGATTCTGGAACCACCAGCTGATAAATCCGCAGCCTTCAACAGCTTGCCGGCCAGTACGGTCTTTAATGATGCAAAGGCTGTCGATATATTGTCGGCAAAAATGACAAATGTGCAATACAAGTTTGATGTCCATGCTAAACAACAGGCGTGGCTCTTTATTGCCGACGCAAACTACCCGGGCTGGCAGGCAAATATAGACGGTCAGGTAACGCCTGTTTACAGCGCACAGGTGCTTGGCAAAGCGGTCCTTGTTCCCGCCGGCCGTCATCAAATCACCGTCGAGTTCAAACCGCACAGTTTTATGATTGGTTTCTCTTTAACATTACTGACCCTGATCGTTTTATCAGCCATGGGAATCAGAAATATTTATCTGAAACGTTTCTAGCTAATCCACCGTCTTTAACTCCAGAGACGCAATACACAAACCAAGACGTCGGGGATCAGTTGACAAAAAACCTAAGTCTGCTGCAAATTTTGGGTTCTTAATTTTAAAGTTAATCAATAGTTGCCCGTTCTTTTCTAACACCAAAGACCTGGGTATTTTCACCACACGCATCCCGTCATTAGATTGCTGATCGTATGTCAAAGTGGCAAGATAGTGTCCGTTCACGAGGATACCAACTTCTTGAGACGGGTGCTTATCACCAATAAATGCGTGACCGTCAAGCAGCAGATCAAGATCGTTTTTTGGCGTGATAGAAAGGGGTAACAGTATTGCAGACGCATCCCCGTCAGACCATGTTCCCCATTCTTCCGCCTCCGACCATCCGTAAACTTGATACTTTTGACCGTTGCCGTTCAACTTGAAGGAAAGGCGCTCCATTTTGTAGTCAAGCCGATGACTGTCCCTGACAGGACTACTGGCAATGGCACTCACATTACACGTTTTACAATCTCTGAGTTTCGGCGCGATAATACGGTATCCATCTAAAACCCCTGCAGCGTCTGACGGCCCAATTTGGTTTGAAGCAATCCTCCAGAGCGCATGATTGTCCACAAAGACGTAGAGTGAATCAGGGCTCAGTTCGTTGTTTAAAATTGCAGTTGTGATGTTTTCTTTTGATTTTTGCTCTTTTTCCGGATTGACTCTTGCGAATACATTCGCATTGGTCGCCATTTGGTGCTCGGCAGCAAAAAAAGATATTCCCTTGATGGGGCCATTATATGATGGAACAAAAATTATTTTTCTGTATGGATGTGTTATGTTGCTCCAAACAGGGGAGTTCAAAGGTACCACATATTCGGCTGGATGTGCAAATTGGTTTCTGATCATGATCCAGGCATCTTTAGAATCAATGAGCTGAGCAAATAACATTCCAACGCAAAGCGTAATGGCAACATGACGCTTTGATCTTGTGAATAATATATAGAATATCGCCAGATAAATGGCGTAATAAACGGGCCAGAAAAACCGGCCGGAGCATCTGAACGCAGATGTTAATATTTCTGTAATCGGCGGCATGGGGTAGGAAAGTAACTCATAGGGGCCAATTGCTATGCGATTTGAAATGGCATACAAAAAAAGGCCCATGGAAATAAAGAGTATCGGTATCAGTTTTGCTTTGGAAATTGTCTTGGAAATGATTGTTACGTTGCGAAGCAGGATGTAACCCGCAATCATACCCAGCGCAAGCATACCTAATCCTAAAAAATTGAACCCGTCGGCATCAGTCCACGCTGTTATCGCGGTTTTCAGGGCAGGAAGCAGTGTTGAATACATATCTTTCGGATCAATCAACGCTAAAAGGTTGAGACGCGCGAAGCCGTAGCCATACAGTCCAACACCTTTGCCCACCATGAAATATCCTGCGGCCCACATCATGAATGCTACGATGGTGCTGCCGACAATAAAATAGCTCAGGGCTTTTATGAGACTCACATGCTTCAGACAGCAACGCTGAATCAAATCGGCGGACCATATCGCCAAAACCATTGCGAGCAGATAGGCATGAATAAGGGCTGTCGAAGCCAATAAACCACTCCAGCGATAAATGGAAAAATCCTTTGTGAAATAAAGGTAAAGCCCTGCTAACAATACCCAGTGACCAAATAATGCATAATGACCACCCAATCGCCACAGGCCTATGGGTGCGATGATAAAGAATATGCTTCCGATAAGGGGCAGGTATTTATCTTTTGTAAAAAGAGAGAGTAACTTCCAGGCAAAGAACGACTGAAGGGAAAAACACATCAAAATCCAAAGACCCGTGTACTGAAAAGTATCGGGAAGAAGTACATTCAGCGGCTTGAAAAGAAATGCCATCAACGGAATAGAATCCGTAAAAACGATAGAGCTGCCGATCTCCATCCCCAGATCAGGATTGGCGCCGATCGGCCATTGAAGAAGGGGTGTATAACGGAAATACTGCCATCCTATCCAATGTGTTGCAGGATCGCCCGCCAGGAGCCAGTCTATATATGTCGGCCAGAGAATTTTGCCTCCAGTGATAAGAAAAAACGCGACAAATCCAAGCAATATTGCCAGAGAAGGCCCTTGGGGAAGTTTTATTGTCCAACGAAAGCTCATCAGTGTATTCTCCAAAAACCAGGTAACAACAGCGCGGTATCTGCCCATTTTATTTTGTGTAAATTTCCAACTCATCGACAGCCCTTAACGCCAGAGATTTAATACACAGACCAAGGCGTCGGGGATCATTTGATAAGCCTAACTCTGATGGTGATTTTGGGTTATTAAATTCAAATTTAATCAATAGTTGCCCCTTCTTTTCCAGCACCAGAGACCTGGGTATCTTCACCACACGAACACCGCCATTAAATTGCTGATCATACTTTAAAGTGGCAAGATGGTGTCCATTCACGAGCACACAAACTTCTTGAGAAGGATGTTTATCTACTATGAACGCGTGACCGTCAAGTAACAACTCAAGATCGTTTTTTGGCACAATAAAAAGGGGTAGCAGTATGAACGATACATCTCCATCAGACCATGCTCCCTGCTGATCCGCCTCCGACCATCCATACGCTTGATACTTTTCACCGTTGCCATTCAACTTGAAAGAAAGGCGCTCCATTTTATAATCAAGGCGATGAGAGTCCCCGGCAGGAATACTGGCAATGGCATTCATATTACAGGTTTTACACTCCCTGAGTTTTGGTGCGATAATACGGTATCCATCCAGAATCCCTGCAACATCTGACGGCCCGATCCGGTTTGAAGCAAACTTCCAGAGCGCGTCATCCTCAAAAATATAGATCGAATCGGGACTCAGTTCGTTGTTTAAGATTGCGGTGGCAAGGCGATCTCTTGCCTTCTGTTCTTGTTCCGGATTGACTCTGGCAAAAGAACTGGCATTAACCGCCATTCGATGCCGGGCGGCTAGCAACAACAGACAATTGGGCACAAGATAATTACGGGGCGGGACAAAAATCATTTTATGGTATGGCTGTGCAATACTTCTCCAAACTTGGGAGCGTACAGGTTCCACACATCCGGCAGGATGGATAAACTGGCTTCTGATCCCGCTCAGGGCATCCCTGGAGTCAATCAACTGGGTCAATAACAGCAGAAGGCAAAGCAAAGCGGCAACGTTCCGTTTCAGCCTGGTAAACAACAAATAGAATATCGCCAGATAGATCGCATAATAAACGGGCCAGAAAAACCGGCCGGAACATCGAAAGGCAGAGGTGAGCGGTTCAGTGAACGATGGCAGGGCATATGAGAACATCTCATAGGGACCAATCGCTATTTGATTGGAAATCGCATACAGGAACAGGGCCAGGAAGACCATGAGCAAAGGCATGAGCCTTGCCCGGGAGATGGTTTTGGAAATGTTTCTTAGGTTACAAAGCAGAAGATAAAGTGCAACGGCACCGAGCCCCAGCATGCCTGATCCCATGAAATTGAAACCGTCCGTATCATCAAAAATCGCAGTCGGAGGAGTAGGAATCAATTTAGAATAGATATCTCCTTTAGGGTCAATAAGCGCCAGGAGGTTCATGCGCAATATACCAAAGCCTAGCGTTCCAACATTTCCCACACCTTTTCCCAGCATGAAATATCCCGCGGCCCACATCATCATTACAGTGATTGCGGCGCCACCAACAAAATAACCAAAGGTTTTTCCAATGCCCTCCTGCTTCGAAAAGCAGCGCTTCATCAGATCGGCAAACCATATCGCCAGAACCAGAACAAGCAAATTCGCATGAATGAGGGCAGACAAAGCCAACAGGCCGATCCAGCGTATAAGGGAAGAATTCTTTGCAAAGTAAAGGTAAAGACCTGCCAGCAATACCCAATGCCCAAACAAACTGTAATGACCACCCAGTCGCCAAAGGCCTATGGGTGCTATGATAAAAAATATGCTTCCCATCAATGGCAGGTATTTATCGCTGGTAAAGAGGGAAAGTAACTTCCAGGCAAAGAATGACTGCAGGGAAAAGCAAATCAGAAGCCAAAGACCCGTGTACTGAAATATGTCGGGAAGAAAAGGGTTCAGAAGCTTGAAAAAAAATGCCATCAACGGAATAGAATCCGTAAAAACGATAGAGCTGCCGATCTCCATCCCCAAATCCGGATTGGCGCCTAAGGGCCACTGCAAAAGGGGCGTATAACGGAAATACTGCCAGCCTATCCAGTATGTTCCCGGATCTCCCCACATGAGCCAGTCTATATTGGTCGGCCAAAGAATCCCGCCTCCCGTGATGAGAAAGAAAGCTGCAAAACCAATCAATATCGCCGGAAGAGACCCCGGAAAACGTTTTATTGTTTCACGAAAATTCATCAACGATCCTCAAAACCCATGCAGCAGAAATGCTACCGGAAAAAAGGGGCTCACAGCCCATATAACTCATCTTGTAGCCGTATCAATACTTTTTTTCCTGCCGTTATGTCGGCATCAATACCATTAATCGAGATATTTGCACAACGGCCAATATTTGCGCGATTTTAAGTCAATGGCACCGAAAATGAATTTCCTGTAGCGTTTTTCTGGTCATGATCGGAGAGATGATGAAAAAACTTGCATTTTTAGTCAATGAATTGGATATTATCAGGGTATCGAGCAGTCATCTTTAAATACATTATTGCCTACACGTTTTTTCCATTATTCTATACGGTATGCAAACCCGGCAAGTCCTGCAATGTAATCGGTCTGCTTCCCGAAAAGTCAGGATATCTTTAAGCGCGAAAGGATCCAATGAAAAATACCGGTATCTCATTTGTATTCCCGATGTACAACGAACGAGACAACATCGAGAAGACAATATCGAGAGCAAAAAGACTCGCCGAAAAGTTAACCGGCGATTACGAAATCATCATCGCCGATGATGCTTCGACGGACGGTTCGGGAGATCTGGTGGATCATCTCGCAACAAGGGACCCAAAAATAAAATCTGTCCGCCTTCAAAAGAATTCAAAATTCGGCGGCGCGCTTAACGCAGGCCTGCTTGCCGCACAAAAACCCGTCATCGTTTACACGGATGCGGATTTTCCGGCAAGGGAAGAGGATATTCAAAACGCCCTGGAGCTTTTGGCGAGCAGCGATATTGTCACGGCGTACAGCCTGGTGATAAAAGATACTAAATTTAAACGCATCCTGCTGTCCAAAGGGTACAACTTTCTTGTGCGCTTGCTTTTCAGGCTCTACCTGCGCGACATCAACTCAGGGCTCAAGATCTACAAATTAGAAACGATAAAAAGAAATGGATACCGGTCAAAAAGCCCCTTCATAGACGTGGAAATATTTATGGAGGCAATAAAAAAAGGGTATCAAATCAAACAATACGGGGTGGTATTCGAATCGCGCAAAGGCGGAACATCCGCAATTTCACGCTTCAGTGTAATCGCTAAGACCCTTTTAGATATGATCATCTACAGAATCTTCCCATGAAAAGATTAATCATTACCGCCGACGATTTCGGACTCACCACAAGCATCAACGACGGGATCATAAGCTCGGTAAACGACGGCATCGTCACATCTATATCAATGATCTCTGCGGGCGAAGCATTCAACGACGCGGTAAGCCTTCTTCATCGACATAAAATTTTATCGGTCGGGGCCCATCTTGCCCTCACCGAAGTATCTCCCGTGCTGCCACGGACTTTAACGAGCTCTATTGTTACGGCTTCAGGAAAATTTTACCGGCATTACATCAACTTACTGCCGCGGGTATTTTTTCATCTTGCCCGCAAACATGAAATTTATTTAGAGCTTAAGGCTCAGATCGAGAGGATATTAAAAACCGGCATCAAGATAGACCATATCAGCAGCCATGAACACATTCACATTTTCCCGGGCCTGATGGAGATCTTCATCTATTTGTCCCGGGAATTCAACATACCGTCGATACGCTACCCGCACAAAGAAGCTTCTGACGTCCGGACCAGCACGAACTCGATATATAAAACAGCGATCCTGTCGTATCTGGGACGCCACATGCTTACAAAGCTTTCAACATCCGGGCTTAAACATACTGACCACTTCTCGGGCCTTATAACCTCCGGCAATCTGAAAGAGGATGCACTGATCGACATCATCCGCTCGCTCAAAGAAGGCACAACCGAGCTGGTCTGCCACCCGGGAAGGCTGGGGCCGGAAATAGAATCCCGGTACCCTTTTCACAGGAATTGCGAACTGGAACTCAAAGCTCTCACCCGTCCGGAAGTCAAGGCAGCCATCACCGAAAATGCCGTTAAACTGATATCCTACAGAGACCTATCATCGGATAAATCTTAAGCATAAGATATATTTACTGATATTTGCTGTCACCTCGGTTTGGCGCAAAAAGTCATGCGATGAGATGTTAACCCGACATTGTTCTGTTTTCGCTCTGCTGCAAAATTATGACGAGATAAAATCTCCAGCATTTCTTTCTCTGCATACGTGGCAAACCCCTGATTGCGGCAAATAGAATGGTAATCTGAAAAAAAAGTGGCTATTAACCCGCGAACCGCCGAAAAAATAAAATGATGCCTCCACGCACTGCGCATAAGCGATATCACGTCTTGAAGCACGCTCATGTCATCCGGAACGACATCGGCAATGATCAGCAGACCATCGGCTTTCATGATTTTTTTAAACAGGGAAAGCAGCGATTCGAACTCATTTTTAGAAATATATTGTAAAACGGAATTTATCAACACAACATCTACTGAGTTTGATTGAATATTTTCTACACGGTCCGCTAATACCTTTATGTTTATTTTATTTGCAAAAGACTTCTCGATGCGCTCCTGCACAAATGGAATCGGATCATATAAAAGAACTTCCAGTCCTTCAGCAACGAAAGCCGGCGCACACAGGGCGTCGCCGCATCCGAAATCCAGCAGGATCCGTGGTCTATTCTGGGGTAATAATTCAAGAACGTCACGTGCTATCGCCTCATAATGTACCTTTTTATGTCTGGATGAGACATAAATTTTATGCTCCGTATTCCAAAAGTCCCGCCATGTGCGCAATCGATACATGTCTTCGCCTAACCCAAATTTTCGCACAAGCCCGCAAACTTCCTTTCGGGGCCATGTCCATCATACAGCGATGTTTCTCTTTATTACATCCTGCGTCATAGATCAAATTCCTTTTTGATAATAATATTCTTATCACTTGCGGGCAAATGGAAAAAAGATATAAACTGCCAAAAAGAAATCTCTTGTCATGAGAAAAAACTCAGGCAGAATTAAACTCGAATTTTCAGCATCTTTGATGCTTTGAAAAGATTAAAAGCCATCGGCAGGAAACATACATGATGAGCAACAGCGCGACATTTGATGCCACGGGTCAGAAGCAAATAACTTTAAAAAAACGTGTGGGACTGTTCGGCGCGACAAGCCTGGTCGGGCAATGCCTGCTGCCTTTGCTCAAACAAAATGGCTGGCAGATCAGAGCGTTTTCCCGTTGTCCGATGAACAGCAGAGATCAGAACATTCAGTGGATACGGATTAAGAATCCCGACGATAATCCTGAAACCTTTGCGGGTGAGATAGAGCAAGTTGATTGCTGGATTTGTGTTGCTCCTGTCTGGATTTTGCCTGATTATTTCCCGATGCTGGAAGCGCATGGCGCACGCCGTGTCATTGCGGTTTCTTCAACCAGCCGCTTCACCAAAAGCGACTCCTCCGTAGCAGACGAACGGGTCACGGCGCATAAGCTGTCTGAAGGTGAAGACAGCCTGCAAACCTGGGCGCGGATAAAAGGTGTGGGCTGGGTGATTCTTCGTCCCACATTGATTTACGGACTGGGACAGGATAAAAACATTTCTGAACTCGTCCGCCTGATCCGCCGCCTTGGTTTTTTTCCACTGGCGGGACAGGCAAAAGGTCTGCGTCAACCCGTTCACGCTGAGGATGTCGCAATGGCCTGTATGTCCGCTCTCGAAAAATCCAATGTGGTCAATCATGCCTACAACCTGTCCGGCGGTGAAACGCTGACCTACCGGGAAATGATTCATCGATTATTTGCAGCCCTTGGCCTGCGACCGCGGCTCATAACCGTGCCTCTCTGGTTTTTTGGAATGGCGGCGGCAGGAATCCGCTGCTTTCCGCGATATCGGCATTGGACCGCGCAAATGGTCGAACGCATGAATGCCAATCTGGTCTTTGATCATTGCGAAGCGGTTCGGGATTTAAATTTTTCCCCCAGAAAATTTCAGCTTACCTCAAAAGATCTGCCCGCATAAGGAGGCTATTGATGAAATCACCTGCGTTTCAGATGTTGTCCATTGTTGTCCCTGTTTATAATGAAGAACTCTACCTGGAAGAAATTCTTCGCAAAGTCATCGGGCAACCGCTGCCGGCCGGGCTCACGCGTGAATTGATTCTGGTCAATGACGCTTCTCAGGACGGTTCCTGGAAAGTCATGCAATCGCTGCCCGAAAAATTTCCGCAAACCCGCTTTCAATTGATCAACAAAACCATCAATGAGGGAAAGGGCGCGGCATTGCGCGACGGCTTCGCGAAAGTCACCGGAGACATTGTCATTATTCAGGATGCAGATTCCGAGTACGACCCCGCCGATTATCCCAAACTATTGCAGCCCATTTTGGACGGCAAAGCCGAGGTTGTATTCGGCAGCCGTTTTATCGGCGAGCCGCATCGGGTCATGTATTTCTGGCATCAGCTGGCCAATAACATCCTCACCACGATTTCCAATATGCTGACCAATCTTAATCTGACAGACATGGAAGTCTGTTATAAAGTCTTTACACGCGACGTGATTGATCACATTACCATCCGCAGTCCGCGGTTCGGCGTTGAACCGGAAATTACCGCCAAAATCGCCCGCCTGCGCATAAACGGAAAACGGGTGCGGGTCTATGAAACCGGTGTTTCCTATGCCGGACGCACTTACGAGGAAGGAAAGAAAATCGGCTGGAAAGATGCCGTCTCCGCCATTTTCCAGATTATTCGCTTTCATTTTATGGACTAAAATGCTATGGCATCCTAAAATTTCCGCTGTTCCATAACACTTAAAGGAATGAAGGTTATTAAAAACTTATTTTCGTTTTTTACATTTCTTGTTTTGACTGTTTTATTCCCTTTGCAGGCTTTGGCGGCAGACCGGCCTTTCACCAGTCCCAACAACTGGGGCACAACGGGATTAATGGAAACACCGACGGCACGGGTACTGGAGAACGGCAAATTTCGTCTCGGTGTCGGTTATGTCGATCCCTACCTTTATTATTACGGCGCCGTGAGTCCGTTAAAGGGGCTGGAAATTGAGGGACGGTTTA
>CAYOPU010000040.1:0-13864 GCA_964405915.1 uncultured Smithella sp.
GGCTGTATAACGCATAGGCGCTGGCCAGAACGGTCAGAAAAGCCATAAACAAATATCCGAATAATAATTTGCGGCTGATGGTGAGTTTCATTTAAAAAACCGGTGATGGTATCTGCAATTTCGAAATGAGCATTTCAGCAATCCAACTATTTGATGTCCGTAGCACAACCCGATGGTTTTCGTAAAGAATAATTTATTTTTCGGGTGCTCACCCACAGGGTGTTGCATGCTGTGGTGACAAATTAATTTTACTGTTGATCCGCCAACGGACTTGCGTTTGGATTTGCCGTCTTTTCTTCTGAGGTTTCCTTCAACAGATTCGAGTTGACAATTCTCTGATTTTCTTTATTTTTAAAAAACATTTTCAGGAGGAAAACAGATGGAATCTTTGATCTGCAAACACTGGCATCACTGCCCCGCCGAGGAAGTCACCACTTTGCTGACCACACACCCAGACCGGGGTCTATCATTGTTTGAAGCCAAACACCGTCTGGAACGCTTCGGTCCCAACATGGTTACGGCCAAAAAGCAAAAAGGGCCTCTTATTCGCTTTTTGCTGCAATTTCACCAACCGCTGGTTTACATTTTACTTGCCGCAGCTTTCATCACGCTGATTCTGCAGGAATGGGTGGATTCCTCGGTGATTTTCGGCGTTGTGATCGTCAACGCCATCATTGGTTTTATTCAGGAATCCAAGGCCGAAAAAGCCATTGAATCCCTCAAACAGATGATGACGACGCAGGCAACCGTTTTGCGTGACGGCAAATGGACCCAGATCGATTCGACCCAACTGGTTCCGGGCGACATTGTTCGTATCCAGTCCGGCGACAAAGTGCCTGCCGATGTTCGTCTTTTGACCTGCCGCGATCTGCAGGTGGATGAGTCGGCACTGACTGGAGAATCTGTTCCCGTCATCAAGAAAACAGGCACGCTGAATCCGGATACGATTCTGGCTGACCGGCACAATATGGCTTATGCAGGCACGCTGGTCACTTACGGACAAGCTCAAGCGGTTGTGGTCGCCACGGGTGACAAGACGGAAACGGGGCGTATTTCCGAAATGATCGCTGAGGCGGTGGATCTTTCCACACCGCTCACGGTGAAGATTGCATCTTTCAGCAAGATTCTTTTAATCGCTATTTTGTTTCTGGCGGCTTTGACGTTTGGCGTAGGGCTCTGGCGGGGCGAAGGCATTGTCGATATGTTCATGGCTGCCGTCGCACTGTCCGTCGGCGCCATCCCGGAAGGCCTGCCCGCCGCCGTCACGATTACGCTGGCTATCGGGGTGAGCCGTATGGCCAAGCGCAAGGCGATTATTCGCAAGCTTCCGGCGGTGGAAACGCTGGGCAGCACCACCGTCATCTGTTCGGACAAAACCGGCACGCTTACTGAAAATCAGATGACCGTCCGCCGCATTTATGCGGGTAACGAATATTTCGATGTTCAGGGAAACGGTTACGCACCGGAAGGGAAAATATTATCGGGAAATATGGACATTGCCGGAAACCTGCGCGCTGCTTTATCCGAAACGCTGCTGGCCGGTCTGCTGTGCAATGATTCCCGCCTGGTTGAAGCAGAAGGCTTGTGGCGAGTTGAAGGCGATCCGACGGAAGGAGCGCTAATTACCGCCGCCGCCAAAGCTGGTTTAACGCCCAAACCGGCGCTGGAAGAAAGACCCAGGCTGGACGTGATCCCTTTTGAATCGGAAAGACAATTCATGGCCACACTGCACAAAATGGGGTCAGACAATTTTCTTTATTTAAAAGGCGCCATCGAAAAGGTTCTTGAAGCCTGTTCGGATGCCTTGTTATCCGATGGAACTGCGACCGGTTTGAACCGGCAGGATATTTTGCAAAAATCGGATGAACTTGCCGCCGGCGGTTTGCGCGTTTTGGCGCTGGCGCGCAAGAAGGTGGATAAAGACAAGTTGGACGTTGATGACTGCCTGTCCGATCTTACTTTTCTGGGGTTGCAGGGCATGATCGATCCGCCGCGCGCAGAGGCTATTGCGGCTGTTGGCGTTTGCCGCAAGGCGGGGATCAACGTCAAAATGATTACGGGCGATCATGCTGTCACGGCCACGGAAATTGCCCGGCAACTGGGTATCGGCCGCATAGAGGGCCGTGAAAATGACAAACCGGAAACTCTCACCGGAAAGCAACTGGAAAACCTTTCGGATGAGGAGATGATTGAAAAAGCCGGCAACACATCGGTGTTTGCCCGTGTTGCGCCGGAACAGAAATTGCGTTTGGTCGAAGCACTGCAGGCCCGTAACCAAGTTGTGGCCATGACGGGCGACGGCGTTAACGACGCGCCGGCGCTCAAGCAGGCCAATATCGGCATTGCGATGGGCATTACCGGAACCGATGTTTCCAAGGAGGCCGCTGACATGGTATTGACGGATGATAATTTCGCCAGCATTACCGCCGCTGTTGAGGAAGGCCGCCGGATTTTCGACAACCTGGTCAAGTTTATTACCTGGACGCTGCCGACCAATGGCGGCGAAGGTCTGGTCATTCTGGCCGCCATCATGGCCGGTGTGGCGCTGCCGATATTGCCGGTGCAGATTCTCTGGATCAATATGACTACGGCGGTGCTTCTGGGGTTGATGCTGGCCTTCGAGCCGGGTGAAAAAGATGTGATGAATTATCCTCCCCGCAGGCCGGAAAGCCCCATTTTATCGGGCATTTTGATCGGCCGCATTGCATTGGTTTCGGTGCTGATGCTTGCCGCGGTTTTTACGGTTTTCAACTGGCAAAAGGGAAACGGCTACCCTGTGGAGGTTGCCCGCACGGTTGCGGTGAATTTGTTTATCATGATCGAGCTGACCTATTTATTCAACTGCCGGTCGCTGACCCGCTCCATGTTTAAAATCGGATTGTTTTCCAACCCTTGGGTTCTGGTGGGCAGCGGCTTGATGATCGTTTTACAGCTTTTGTTTACCTACACGCCATTTATGAATAAAATATTTCACAGCGCGCCCATTAGTGCAAATGACTGGGGTTTGATTGCGGTCATTGCCATTGCGGTTTATGGGATTATCGGTCTGGAAAAGTGGGTGAGATTGCACATTTTGAAAAAAGCGCGTTGATGGATTTCCTTGAATCATGAACTTGCCTGAGGAGGTTATATGAATCTGAAGCCCCTTTTTGAACCGAGAACGATGGCGGTCATCGGAGTTTCATCCGTAAATGAGCGGCATCCGGCCAATGTCATCTTTACAAAGAATAATAACCGGTACCCGATTTCCGTTTATGCCGTCAATCCCAAGGCCGGCATGCTGCACAACGAGCCGATATATCCGCATGTGTTGGATTTGCCGAAAAAGATTGATCTTGCCGTGATCGCCACACGGGCCGAACTGGTGCCTTCTGTCATGGGCGAGTGCATCAAGGCGGGTGTGAAATCGGCTGCCGTAATTTCCGGGGGATTCATGGAAGGCGGACGTAAAGATCTGCAGGACCGGATGGTGAGCATGGCCCGTGAAGCCGGTTTTCCTTTTATTGGTCCCAATTGTCTGGGGGTTTATGTCCCTTTGAAAGTGGATACATTCTTCCTGCCTGCTGAACGTATGATCAAACCGCAAGCAGGGGGTGTGACGTTTGTCAGCCAGAGCGGCGGTATTTTAGTCGATCATATGATCAAGTTTGCCGAACAGGGCGTCGGCATGGCCAAAGCCATCAGCATCGGCAATAAAGCTTTGATCAAAGAAAGGGAACTGCTGGCTTATCTGATCCGAGATCCGGCCACTCGGGTGATCGCTTATTATATTGAAGGTTTTGGCCGGGGAGAAGGTCGCGAATTTGTTCTGGCAGCGGACCGTTGTCCCAAACCGGTCATTATCATGAAATCAGGAAAAACGTCCGCTGGAAACCGTGCCGTTTCCAGCCACACGGCGTCCCTGGCCGGTGATTATGCCAGTTTTTCTGCCGCTGTGGCCCAGCATAATATTCTGGAGGCGGCCAATGAACAGGAGCTTGTATCATTTTGCGAAGTTTTAAGCGCCTACACCAAACCGATTGATGGACGAATCGGGATCATTACCGGAAGTGGCGGCCACGGGGCTATGGCGGTTGATGCCTGTTCGCAAGCCGGCATGGATGTTCCCGAATTGCATGCTGATGTGCAATTTGAAATGAGGAAAAATCTGACGTCCAGCGTGCAGGCGATTGCATCTCTTGCCAATCCCGCCGATCTGACCGGGAGCGCCGTTGATGAAGATTTCGTCGCCTGCGCTCAAATGATGGGCGCTTCCGATGCCATTGACTGCATCATGGTCCTTCTGTTGCCTTACCTTCCCGGTGTTTCGCTGGACATCGGTGTTCGGCTCAGCGCTATCAGTAAAAGCACCGGCAAGCCATTTATCGCCTATGTTCCCCATGTGGAGAAGTATGACATGCTCATTGAAGGGTTTGAACAAAACGGCATTCCCGTATCGCCATCCATCGAGGGCGCGGTTCTGATGGCAAAAGCACTTGTGAGGAAAAAACCATGCTGAAAAAAGAAATCAAAAATATCCTTGACAGATCAAGGCAGTGGGGGTGGGTTCTTGAGCCGGACGCTCAAAGAATTTTTTCTCTTTACGGGTTCAGTATTCCCCGCTATGACGTCGTTTCAGATCCGCAAAAGGCCGTTAATGTTGCCCGGAAGATCGGCTATCCGGTCGTTGCGAAAATCGTTTCGCCGGCCATCATTCACAAATCGGATGTCCAGGGCGTTGTTGTGGGAATCAAAGACGACCGGACGCTTCTGGAGACGCTGGAGCGTTTGAAGCAACTGAATGGTTTTTCCGGCATGCTGATCGGAGAAATGGTTAAAGGGCTTGAGCTCATTATCGGTGCGAAAAACGATTTTCAATTTGGTCCTGTCATTCTTCTGGGCATGGGCGGCGTAGGGGTGGAAATCTACAAGGACGTTGCCCTGCGGATGGCGCCGCTTGATATGTGCGACACCGAAAATATGATCCGGAGCCTCACCGCTCGTAAATTGCTGGCCGGTTACAGGGGTTCGGAAGCCGTAAACGAGGACGCGTTGAAAAAGATGCTGCTCAAATTCTCCCGGCTGATGATGGATTTGCAGGATCTGGTGGAATCGATTGATCTCAATCCGGTGATGTGCACCGCCAAAGCCTGTACCATTGTGGATTCGCGCATCATGCTGAACGGATCGTCATGACAGTGGATTTGGGGACATTCTGTCTGGGCTTTGGTCCAGATAGCCGTGCATGAAACCATGGTCTCTTTTAGCGTATTAATTAAACCATGCATATCCTAATGATTTCAAGAGGTATGAGACTTGCTTTTGAGAAATTTTGAAAAATATCTGGAACAGGCCATTTACAAAAGCCGATGGTTGCTTGTGCCGCTTTATATTGGACTGATTGCAGCCAACGTCCTTCTGCTCATCAAGTTCGTCAAGGAATTTATAAAATTGATTCCCTTAGTTTTATATGGTGAAGGCGGGCAGGTTATAGCCGGTCTTCTGTCCTTGATTGACATTGTCCTGGTTGCCAATCTCATGTTGATTATTATCTTCGCGGGTTACGAGAACTTTGTTTCAAAAATAGACATGAAGAATCACGAAGACCGTCCGGACTGGATGGGGAAAATCGGGTTTTCCGATTTGAAAATGAAGGTCGTCGGTTCCATCGTGGCCATTTCCGCCATTGAGCTCCTCCGTGCTTTCATGAACCTGGAGGTTGCTTGCAGTACTGAACAACTTGCCTGGAAAGTCGGCATTCACATTACATTTGTATTTTCAGGCATTGGATTTGCTGTTATGGACCGGTTAAGCGCAAAAGACTGAGGGATGCTGTTCACATGCCTCATCCGATGGAACGATCATTCCCGATGCCTGACTCCAGATCAGCCAGACAGGTTCGTTGAGTTCATAGGGCATGACCATGCCGTCAAGAAACAGGTAATTGAGCAGTTGCACGTCCAACAGATGATTGTTGTTCAAACGGATGGCATAGCGTGTGATATCGCCCAGAAAGGTGCTTTTCTCAATGATGCCAAAAATTCCGTTTTCATGTTTTTCCGGCTCCAGGAGACTGACACGGATTTGTTCCGGACGGATGCCGTAAAAAACTTTTTGCCCCGGCTGAAACGAATGAGGGCCGCGGCGATAAACCAGCCAATGTTCGAACAATTCAATTTCGCAGCGTTCTTTGCCGCAGGATTTGATGCGTCCCTCGAAAGTATTGATATCTCCCACAAAACCAGCCGTAAATGCCGTGGCCGGATTGTAATAAATGTCGCTGGGAAGCCCGTATTGCTCGATGCGTCCCCTGTTGACAATCGCCACGCGGTCTGCCAGCTCGAAAGCTTCCTCCTGATCATGGGTGACCATGATAGTGGTCACACCAATGTTGCGGGTGATCGTTTTGAGTGATTGCCGGAGTTGAATGCGGGTTTTCGTATCGACTGCGCCAAACGGTTCATCAAGCAGAAGAATGTTCGGTTCATACGCCAGTGCCCTTGCCAGCGCCACACGCTGCTGTTGTCCGCCGGACAGCTCCCTCGCATATCGTGATCCCAGGCCCGAAAGCCCTACCATATCCAGCAGGCGATGACTGCGCTTTTGCCGCTCCGGAGAGGACATTTTTCTTATTTTTAGACCGAATTCAATATTTTCGGCAATGGTCATATGGGGGAAAATCGAATAGTTCTGAAAGACAAACCCCAGACCGCGCTTTTGTGGAGGCAGCGCGGTGATGTCTTTGCCGTGAAGCACGATTCTTCCCTCGTCTGGAATAATCAGTCCGGCGACCATGCGTAAAATGGTGCTTTTCCCGCTGCCGCTGGATCCCAGAAGGACAACCAGTTCACCCTCGCCTACCTCCAGGGAAACGCGGTTGACCACGATATGCTCACCGTATCTTTTGCTGATCTGATCGATAAAAATAGCCATGACTTACTCCGCGTCCATTACAAAGTTTTTTGCTCAGACAATATTCTCTTCATTTTTTATATCACTTCCTGCTATTTCGCGCGGCAAAATAGATGATAATGGAAAAAAGCACAAAGGAGATGAGCGACAAAAGAGCGGCAACGGAGTTTGCTGCCTGAATGTTCCCCGCCTCAAATTGTGAAAAAATGTACAGGGGAGCTGTTTGGGTGCGCAGTCGCAAATTGCCGGAAACCATAATGGTTGCTCCGAATTCACCCAGAGAGTGGGCAAATGTCAGCAGAGAACCGGTTAAAAGACCGCTTTTGAGCGCCGGAAGGACAACATGGAAAAAGGTTTGCAGGCGATTGGCTCCCATTGTATAGGCTGCTTCTTCATACGTGGTTTCCAGATCATCCAGAACCGGTTTGATGGTTCCCAGCATGTAGGGGAAAGTGACGAAAATATGGGCGAGCAGCACTCCCACCGGAGTGAACATGGGCTGCAATCCCATCGGCTCCAACGCCTGGCCGAAAAGCCCGATGGGTCCCCAAAGCAAAAGCAGGGAAGTCCCGACAACGACGTTTGGAATTGCCACTGGCAGATTCAGGATAATGCCCAATTGTGTCCGACCGGGAAAGCGGGTTTTGCTAAGCACATAGGCGGCATAGGTTCCCAGCGCGGCATTCACCAAGGCGGTGGCAAAAGCGATGATCAAACTGAAGCGGATGGCAAAAAGGACATCGTCCGTTGTCAGGGATAAAACCAGATTGCCCAAACCGCCTTTGAAGGCATAAATGAAGACGGAGGCCAGCGGCAGCAAAATTAGCGGCAGCATGACCAGCAATAAAAAACCGGCGGGCAGCCAAGAAGAGATTTTATGTTGTATCGTCCTAATCTGCTTCATCTTTTTAGCTCCTTGAGCACTCCGGTTTTCCAAATCTGATCGATGATGTCTTTTTTGGCCTTATCCCAGCCGCCAAAATCCTTAATCGTAAATAAGTCTTCCACATGTCCAAATTTCCGGTTGCCGGCATTGAGCCGCTGGTCAACACTTCGGAACCCGTTTTTAACAAATATGCGCTGTCCTTCTTCACTCCAGAGGAAATCCACAAAAGACTGGATCATCTGCCTCTCTTCCTTCGCAATGTGCTTGTTGATGACCACCAGGGTATGTTCACTGAAGATCGTGCTTCGGGGATAAATGATTTCCAGTTTTCTCGGAGATGCGGCTTTATCTTGCGGTAAAACATCCTGTTCGTAAGTAATCAGGGCGTCGCCGAATCCCTGTTCAAATTGGGTTCTGGCCGCCCGCGCGCTGCCGGCCTGAACGGCTACATTTTGCCATATTCCCCGGAGCAGATTCTTACCGGCACCCACCGTCGCACCGGGTCTCCTTAACGCCGCGCCGTATTCGGCAACGATTGACCAATTTGCCGCGCCTGATGTCAGGGGATCCGGATGGACAATGCGAATTCCCGGTCGCGTCAGATCGGAAAAATCATGGATGTTTTTTGGATTTCCCGGCCGGACCACAATAACAAAGGGCGTGCCATTGACAATGCCCTGGCAGGGCAGTTTTTTCCGGAACTCCGTGCCGACAACGCCCGCCTTTTGCAGTCGTTTCACATCCAGTTCCGTGGACAAAATGGCCAGTTGGGCGGGAACACCCATGATCAGTTGGTTGGTCACTGTGCCTGAGCCGGCAAAAGATCCGACAAGCTCCACACGTCTTCCTGTTTCTTTATGCCATTTTTTCTGAAACGCGGGAAATATTTCTTTTGCAATAACATCCTGGAGAATGGCAAATCCATAAAGAACAAGCGTTTGCGGTTTACTGCTTTTTTGCGAAGGCAGCCAGGGCCAAACGGTCCAGACAATCAAGCCCATCGCGGCAAAAACCATGACGGCTTTGCATATGATTCGATAATGGTGTATCCATGATGTAAATTGCATGGAAATAACCGGTACGTCCTGACGTAAAATAATTTCGCGCTTTAAATATCTTTTTAGCTTCCGGAAAAAATAATTCTCCGTTCGATATGGCATGTGCCTTTTATCTTTTAAGGCGTGTTGTTTGCGCCAATCCTGTCTTGTCATTTCTTAAACTGATGAATCTGTCAACGTAAATCATTCGCCTAATTCAAGTTTTCCTTTTATTCAGAATTGAATTATCGCAGACAATCTGTATAAGACTTGGCGCAAGAATGTGAGCGCAAGCGTTATGCGCGCGAGATGATCTGAAAACCATTGTTTTGAAGGAGATCTGAAAATGAAAACGGAAAGGATTGCCGCGTTGATCCTGGCTGCCGGTTGTTCTGCCCGCATGGGTGCTTTCAAGCCTCTTTTGCCTATCGGTGACAGGACGGTTTTGGAAATAGTCATTGCCCTTTACAGATCCGCAGGCATTTTTGACATTTTTGTTGTTCTGGGTCATCGGGCGGAAGATATTCAGCCGATATTGGATAAGCTTGGCGTAGTTTCGATATTCAATGACGGTTATCATGAGGGCATGTTTTCCTCCGTGCAGACTGGTGTAAAAAGAATTTCCGGTTTCTTTGACGCCTTTTTTCTTCATCCAGCGGATATGCCCGGGCTTCGGCCCGAAACCATCAGGCTTCTTGTGGCTACCCGGCGGGAAAAGGATGCCCTGGTCTTGCATCCTTGCCATAAGGGAAGGCGAGGCCACCCGCCGCTCATATCCACGGCGCTCATCCCGGCGATCCTTGCCTTTGACGAGCCGGGCGGCATGCGGACGTTTCTTTCCCGACACCATGATGGCGCCAGGCATGTTGAATGCGAGGATCCGGGAATCCTCACGGATCTGGATACGCCCGACGATTACCGGAGACTCGCAGGCGAAAAAGGTCCGGGCGCTTCGGATCTCAATAATGAGGCCGTCGCATTTCATGTCGGAGTTAAACTTGAATTTCCCCCGGATTGTCTTTGACACTGCCTTCGTCTTCCATTATAAAGATGGAACGTAAGACAATCTGGAAGAACGGATGGATAGAATGGATAAAATAAAATCACGCCTGCTGATGCTGGCAGTCAACGCCGAGAAGTCTAACCTGCCTGTCCTCACCCGATTTGTGGAGTCGACGACCAAGGTTTCCGGAATGCTCCGGGATGAATGTTTGAGTTTGAGTCTGGCCACAGAGGAAATCTTTCTTTACCTGTGCAAATTTGTCTGCCCGGACAAACCCCTGGAAGTCCATTGTCACAACGGTATTTATTATGTCCGGATATCCTTCAGTTTTTCCGCAAAAAAGCTAAACCTGAGCGGTCTGAACATCGTCGGCGCGGGCATCCGTGACCCCGAAGAAGATATTGGCGCCATAGGACTTTTGATTGCGTCCCGGTCGGTCGATCATCTGGACGTCAAAGTGGAAGAAAACAATCGAATTCTTCTTTCCGTAACCAAAGAAAAATCCTACCCCGCCTATGAAGAAAAGCATCCCGTTCCCGGCCAGGCGGAAAACCTGGTTACGGAAACGCCGGATACAGCAAAGCTCAAGGTATTTGCCGCCATGACTTCGCAATATTACAAGTCTCCCTACATTCCCTCTTTTTTCAGTTATCCCGGCAAACTGGTGGATATGGTTCAGTCGGGCGAATACATCGCCTTCGTCTCCTTAAACGAAAAAAGAGAAGTTGCAGGCGGCATTGTGCTGAATTTCTGGTCGGAAAAGATTCTCCAAATGTACGGCCCATACGGATTTGTAAAAGCCCGGGAAAGAGAGATCGGCGAGGCGCTGCTGAATGCCTGCCTTGTTCGGCTTGCCCGAACAAAAGCGATCGGGTTATTCAGCATCTGGGGGCTTCCCGAAGCGCTTCAGAACCATTTTGAAAACCTTGGCACATTGAGCTTTTATCTTGACGGAAAGCTTCGGACTGATGTGGCCCCCTTTTACCGTTTGCTGCATGAAGATCCCGGTTTAGAGGTATGGTGCGCAAGCTCACTGAGAGATTACCTGGAGCGCCAATACCGTCAACTGGCACTGGCCCGGATGATCAAAACCAGCCTTCACATGGGGGAAACCATATCCGGCGCGTCTTTGTTTTCCACAGAAATGCACCGCAATCAGTCCGTCGTCATCCTCCGTCCGCTTTTGGCCGGCAATGATTATGAGGAAAATATCGAACGCCATCTTCGTTTTCTTCTCGACGATCATTTTGTCAACATTTATGTCGAGCTGGATGTGGGCATTCCCTGGCATGCCGGCTTGACCGACCCGCTTTTAGCCAACGGACTTCAACCGGTCTTTATTATGCCTTTTGCGGGAAAAGCGGATCTGGTGATCTTTAAATATTATGATAAGACCAAATCTTGACATGCTTGTCCCTGCCTATGTCAGGGAATTTGAACCATATATTCCCAGCAAGCCGGACGAAGAGCTGAAAAAACTTTACGGCTGTCAGAATCTCTATCGTCTGAATAACAATGAAAACCCCCTGGGGCCTCCTCCCGGGGCGCAGGAGGTAATTCGCGCTTTTCCTCCTCCGCGCGGCGCCGTTTATCCCAGCGGCGATTCTTACTATCTGCGTCAGGCAATCGGCCGGATGCACGGCATTGACCCGGACCAGATAGTAGTGGGCAACGGCGCCAATGAGGTCATCGCCTTTGTGGTCAAGGCTTTCTGCCAGCCTGGCGACAATATCATCACGGCGGATAAAACCTTTGCCGTTTACGAATGGGTGGCCACTTTTTCCGGAATTGAAGCCAGGCTTGTTCCTCTTAAACAGGAGGAATTTGATGATCAGGCCATGCTTGGGCGCGTTGATGAAAACACCAAAGTTCTATTTATTTGCAATCCGAACAATCCCAGCGGAACCTACTGGACCCGGGAAAAACTTCTGCTTTTTCTTGACGCGCTGGACGGCAAACAGATGGTTGTGGTTGACGAGGCTTATTTCGAGTTTGTGGAAAACGACGACTATCCCAACGGCATCGCCTTGATTAAAGATTATCCCAATTTGATTGTCTTTCGCACCTTTTCCAAAATGTACGGCATTGCCGGGCTCCGCATTGGCTACCTGGCTGCCAATCCGGACGTCGCCGATATGATCCGCCGGACCTGTGTGGTGTATTCCGTCAATGGCATTGCACAGGAGGCGGCGCTGGCCTGTCTGCAGGACGATACCGGCCATATTGCGCGAACGAGGGCGCTTGTCCGCGAAAGCCGCGCTTATCTGTGCGAAGAACTGGCCAGATTGAAACTGCCGGTCATCGCCAATGAAGGCAATTACCTGATTGCCAAACTTCCTGGCAGCGATACGCTGGCTTACCGTAAACTCATGCGTGAAGGAGTGATGATTCGTCCCATGACGGGATTCCGTTATCCCAATCATATCCGGATCACTCTTTCCAAAATGGAGGCGATGGAAGCTTTTGTTACCGCGCTGAAAAAGACACTGAATTTGTAAAGGCAGCGCATGGAAAACCACTCTTTTACTAATCCCCTGTTTTCAAGGGAGTTTCTTTCTCTGTGTCTGATCATTGTTGCTGCCTTTTGCAACGTCAGCGTTTTTTACAGTTTTTATTATTATCTGGGCGTTATCGATATTCCTTTAGCCTGGCGCGGCTTTCTGGTTGGCCTGGAGCCGATGGCTGCTTTTGGATTGCGTCTGCTGGTTTTACCCTGGCTGCACGTTCGCAACGCCTACGCCACAGCCATGATTTCACTGGTTTTTTTGATCGCTGTTTCCTGTAGTTATCTCTGGATTTCCAGCGTCTCCGGCCTGATCGTTTTGCGCATTTGTCATGGGGCGGTTTTTGTTTTGCTCACCTCCGCCGTCATTTCGCTCATTGTGAACTTTATCCCTCCGGAGCAAAGCGGCCAGGGATTCAGCGCGCTGGCGGTCGCCACCATGATTCCTTATGCTGTTGTTCCACCCTTGACCGAAACGATTCTGCCGTTTGTGCGCAACGCGGCCGACATCTATGCGGGCGTCTCCATATTTTCGCTGGTCGGCATCGGGTTGATGCTTTTCATGCACAGGCACATCCATTCTGCGATCGGCCAAATGGATAAAACCCTGATGCAACGTCTGAACCTGACGGAAATCCGCGACAATTTCCAACAAAAGGCCGTGGTTATCTTACTTGCCGCCATTCTTTCGCTTTACATGGCCCATGCAACCATCTTTTATTTTATCAAGAATCTCACCCTCCAGACCGGAGTCGGCAACGCCGGGATTTATTTCAGTATTTCCATGGCGGCGATGATTGCCGTGCGTCTTTTCGGGTCTTTTGTTCTGGACCGGTTTGACAAATTAAAGCTTTTGCTGCCGATTTTAATCGCGCTGATTCTGTGTCTGGCCATCCTTCCCCATGCGGCAACGCCTTTTGCCTTTTACGGGATGGCGGCTGTTTATGGCGCCTGTATTGGCGTGTCTATGCCTGTTTTCAATGCCTTGCTTTTTTCCGCTTCCGCGCCAGGGCTGCGCGGTTTGAACACCAATATGACATTATTTACCATGGATGCGGGATATTTTCTCACGCCCTATCTGGGCGGCGTTCTTATTACAGGCGGGGCCGGCTTTAATGTTCTGTTTTATACGGCGGCGGGTTTTGTTTTGCTGTCTTTGATCCTCATAAACTGGCAAAGTCGAAAAGGAAACGGTCGATAATCAAACGACGATTCAAAGGAGATAAACATGCAGGAAGATTTTTTTGAGAAACCCCGATCGGAGACCTTTTCCGTGGGCGATTTTTGCCCGCAGGACGCGGAGGGAATCGCCGATTTGTTCCGCGCCGTTTACGGAGAATCCTATCCAATCCGCCTCTTTTACCATCCGAAGGAAATTATCGCTGCCAATCAGGACGGCCGGTATACTTCTTTTGTTGTCCGGACGCCAGAAAACAGGGTGATCGGGGCGACTCATCTCTTTCCTTCGGCGCCGTATCACGGCCTCTATGAGCATGGCGTTTCGCTGGTTCACCCGGACCATCGAAAATCAAACGCCTTTCGGG
>CAYOPU010000041.1:0-13804 GCA_964405915.1 uncultured Smithella sp.
GAGGCTATTTCGGCAACGCACAGCGTCTTTCGTTCCGGCAAATAAAAATTCATCTCGACGGGCGCTTCTGTTCCGGGAACGTGCTGGAAAACAAATTTCACGCCGTCAATCACAGTCTCCTGTATAGGTTTGGTGATTTCTTCAGTCGGCGGGATAAAGCTTACTGTCCCGCTGGAAGCCGCTTTGCCAACCCCCGCGTCCACCTGACCCTGAGGCCCCTTGGAAAGAATGGTGCCGAACATATACATCGCCCGGCGCTTCATGGCATTGCCCGCCAGAGCGTTCTCGCTTATCAGTTCCTTCGTCATTCCTTCGGGGGCGATAATCCGGACTTTCCCGGACTGCATGTCTGCATCCGAAACAATTCCCTTGACACCTCCCCAGTGATCAACATGACTGTGGGTGTAAATAACAGTCGTCACGGGACGCTTCGGAAGATGCTTGTAATAGAGGGCCAGCGCGGCCCGGGACGATTCCACCGAAATCAACGGATCAACGACGATGATCCCTGTTTTTCCCTCGATGAAGGTGATGTTTGAAATATCATATCCCCGCACCTGATAGATGCCGTCAGCAACTTTGAAAAGGCCGTGAATGCTGTTGCGCCGGGCATGACGCCACAACGCGGGATTGACCGTGTCCGGCGCGGGTGCGTCCCCGGCAATAAAGTCATAACGTTTCATATCCCAGACGGGTTTATGATGCTCATCGCGGATATTGAACGCCGGATCGGAAGCGATGAGTCCCCTTCGCGCCAGGTCGTTATCTTCCCGGTCGTCATCCGGCAGGCCCTGTGGAAGGCGGCTGTTTATGGCCTTTGTCTGAGGATCGGCGGCCTTCGAATCGGCAGCGATGGACGGCGAGGGGCCATACAACAGAAAACAAATCAGCGCAATCATACAAATAACCATCGTATCTTTTTGCTTCATAAGATCATTCACCTTTTAAAAATTGATTTATCAACTTTCCGACCACCCCCTGCCCCCGCCAGAGGGGGACAATCAAGGTTTCGCGCCAGAGGGGGGACATTCAAATGTGCCTCAGACAGAGGAGAACAACCTTACTCTCCTCCGCCGGGGTGCAGGTCACTGACCGGCAGCTCTACAACCTTTGCGCTATTGTCCTTTGCTGGCAGGGGCACAGGGGGTGGTTCGTTTTCATGCCCCTTTGTGACAGCTTACCATCATCCGGATTTTACGGCAGTCGGCGAAGGCCTGCCCAGCACCCGCTTTTTCTTCCACGGACCCTTTTTGTAGTATAGCCAGTTCAAACCGACGGCCAGCGCGCTGCTCATAAACATGGCCATCCAGATGCCGTCCTGCTGAAAACCGCCGGGGCCGGCAAGCCAATAGGCCAGGGGAATACGGATGACGAACATGGCGACAAACGAGAGAGCCAGAAGGGCCATGGTGTCGCCGGCGCTGCGTAGCACCCCCTGGATGGCGAAGATAACAGCGAAGCAGGGAAATATAAAAGCCATCCAGTGATAGTAATCCCGGACAATTCGCAGCACCCGGGTGCTTTCCTCCGATTCCTTGAGGAAAATACCGCCAATCTGCTGAGAAAATATCAGCAACACGGCAGTGCAAACCAGGGCGATCGCCATACCGAAATATACGGATATGCGCAAGGTTTCGAAAACCCGCTCCAGTTTCCGCGCTCCCAGATTCTGACCGGCTATCGTGGTAGAAGCCATTCCGATGGACATAAAGGGAATGGCGGCCAGCATGTCGATTTGCATACCGATGCCGAAAGCCGCGGTGACCGCCGTGCCATAGCGGTTGACCAGGGCGATAATCATAACGCCGGCCAGCGAAACCACAATCATCTGCAGCGATGCGGGAACACCGATGACAAACACCTCCCGGATGATATGCCAGTCCAGGCTGTAATCCCAGTTGCGCATATTGATATAGGGATTGAACCGCAGCAGGTAAACATAGCCGATGATACAGGTTGAAACGGCCGCCAGCGCCGTACCCCAGGCCGCACCGGCTACGCCAAGCGGCGGCAGAGGCCCGACGCCGCGAATGCACAGCGGAACAAACACAATATTAAAAACGGTCAGGATGATGAGAATCTTCACCACGGTTGTGGCATCGCCTAAGCCCCGCAGCATGCCATTCATCCAGTTGATAAAAAACTGAAACACCAGTGCAGCCATCATAATCGTCAGATATGACAGGGCCATATCATGGATTTCCGCGGGCGCCTGCACCCACTCCAGAATCCGGCGGCGGAACAGCAGACCGACAGCGGAAATCAGCAGGCAGAAAAGGATCGAAGAAAAAAAAGAATTCGCTAGAATTTTCTTGAGCATCGCTGTGTCCTTGCGGCCAAAGGCCTGGGCAATCAGGACATTGGTGGCCATGCCCAGCCCCATGAGGAACGCGGGCATCAGCATAATAATCGGTAAAGAAGCGGCTACCGCGGCAACAGCCTCATGCCCCAGAAGCCGACCAACCCAGATCATATTAATGATGCCATAGACAGACATCAGCACATTGCCCAGCATGATCGGCAATGTAAAATCAATGACCTGTCCGGCAATATTGCCTTCCGTAAAATCCTTCACGTAAAGATTCCTGTTTGCATCATGTTCGGATTAGCTTACCGTTTTTCGTCTGGCCAGGAATACACCGGCGGGCGGTTCTCAAAAACAGCGCCGTCCGGCATAACCTCTACATCTTTGCCGTCAATCTGTTTGATTTTTGTCAGATGGGCAGGAATATTGCGATGCCTCACCGACGCGATGACATCCGCTGCCGTTTTGAAACGGGCAAGTTCGACCAGGGTCATGATCTGAGGCAAAATCATCCCGAGCTTTCCCGCTTCGTAGTCTGCAAGCGCCACGGAAGGCCGCAGCCAGACATGATCCGTCAGTTCCTCGCCATCGTGAGCGACGGACTGTCCGGTCGGAAACTCCGTCACAAAAAAGCGCACATCATAGCGCAGCGGCAAAAATTCAGGCGTAATCCAGTGAGAAAAATAGTGAAGGCAATCTCCCGGAAGAACAATGTCTTCCGCTTCCAGCATCCGGGCAAATTTTATTTCTCCTTTATTAATCGCCTGCCTGTAACGCCCGTATCGTTGCCGTTCCTCTTTTGTCCCGATGGAAACGGGTGACCCGTCCTTTATCCGGGCAATCAGCACCCCCACCTCCTCAAAGGTCTCGCGGATGCCCGCCACCCAGGCGCCCAGCGCTTTTTCAGGGGTAGACATATCCGGCAGGATCCGGGCCGCCTGTTGTCTGTCGATCCCCCGGATGAAGTGTTCCACGCCGGGCATGTAATCTTCGGCATTGATGCCGCCGCCGGGAAATACATGATAACCGGGCACGAAACGACTCTTTCGATTCCGCAACACCAGGAGAACTTCGATATCTTTTATATCCCGGTCCGCACATGGCCTCAAAAGTATGACCGTTGCGGCATCGTTTGGCATTGCATTCATGAGCGTTTGTCCTTTGCCGGCATGTCAAACATAACCCGCCTAATCCATCCAGGAAACAAATTCATCCAGACCCGCCCTCTCCCGTTCGAAGTTATTCAGGGGACAGGAAGGATCCGGATAACCCAGCGCGATGCCGACAACAATTTTTTTATCGTCGGGAATGGCCGCTATCTTTCGAATCTCCGCCGGAAAGCGCGCGGCGGCGGCCAGAAGGCAGGTCCCCAGCCCCTTGTCGTAAGCAGCCAGACAGATCGACTGAGTAATGAGGCCGATGTCCAGCATCTGGTATTCGACCAGATTATCGCGGGAAATGCAGGCCAGGACCAAACACGGCGCATCGAAGACGGAAACCATGCTCGCATAGTATTTGTCGCGTCCCGCCTGATCGTCTCTTTTAATATCCTGAACGCTTAAAACAACTTTGCCCAACTGACCGTAACGCGCCTTCATGGCGTCAGGCCACTTTTCCAGCATGGGAACATCAGACACGATGGGCGCGCCGGCCAGTGTTTGCCGGAGATTCATTTCCTTGAAGGCGGCCAGCGTTTTGCCGGTTAAGACGTACAGAAACCACGGCTGCGTATTTCCCCAGGATGGCGACCAGCGCGCCTGATCCAGGATCTCCGTCATGACGCTTTTCGGCACATCCTGCGCTTTGAATTTACGAATGCTTCTTCTTCCCTTGATTGCGGCAGCTAATTCCATGATAACCTCCTTTGCGGCATCCATCCGCTTTTCGTTAAACTTAAATATTATCCAGACGCGGTATCGCTTCCCCGAGAAACATCCCGGATTAAAATACCCTCACGCAAGTTCGGCTACCGCTCTGATCCATCCTGCACTCGCCCCCTTGATCTTAACCGGGAAGCAGTAGAATTTAAAACCCGTTAGCGGCAGCAGATCCAGATTGGTCAGCTTTTCAATCTGGAAATACCCCTTTTCAATCCCCGCAAAATGGCCTTCCCAGATCACGGAGGCATCCCCGGTCCCGGCAAAGTCCTTTGCCTGAAAGCAAAGCGGCCTGTCCCAGCTCCAGCCGTCCGTCCCGACCACATGAACACCCTGATCCAGAATCCAGAGAGTCGCTTCCCGGCTGAATCCGCAGCCTTTCTCAAGATATTCGGGCGTCCCCCAGGAAGAGGCCGCGCCGCTTTGCGCCAGCAAGACATCCCCCGGACCAAGCGTATGACCTGTCGCAGCCAGCTTCGCTTTGACGTCGTGTGCCGTGATATTATATCCGTCGGGGAAACTGGAAAAGTCCAGTTTCACGCCGTTGCCCACACCCCATTCCAGCGGAAACTCATCGATCGTCAGGGCTTGCTTCCCGCGGTCCTGCGTTGGGTGATAGTGCCAGGGCGCGTCCATATGCGTGCCCGCATGCGTGGAAACTTCCATCACCTCCAGCGCCCATCCCAGGCCATCCGGCAGATCGCCTGTCGTCAGTCCCGGATAGAATAACTTCATGCTCTCCGCTCCCAGCGCATGATCGATATAGACGATTTTGGGAATCATCATCGGCGGATCGCTCGGCAGCATATTTTCAATGGCTACTGAGAGATCAATAAACCTGCTCATCGTAATCCTCCTCCCTTGCTTCAATCACGGCTTCCTTGCGTCGTTCCAAATATCCGCACTGCAGATGACGCGCACGCCTCTTTCCCGCAGGTTTTGCAGCGCCAGGGCCGCGCTTCCCTGCGGCACATCCACACCCGCAATCGCATCTTCAATCACGCTGACCTGAAAACCGGCATCCTGACCGTCCGTCGCGCTGTTGAACACGCAATATTCCGTGGCTAAACCGGCGATATAAACCCGGCTGACGTTGCAGTGCTTCAGCCACGCTGCCAGATCCGTTCCGTGAAAACCCGAATAATTTTCCTCCCGGGGATTTTCCCCCAGGCTGACGATACGGTCGCGCGGGCGAATGATCAAATCGGGATGAAATTGAGCGCCCCAGCTGTCTTTCACACAATGAACAGGCCAGGATTTATCCACAAGGTGCGGTTCGCGAGAGAAGCTAATGTGATCGACTGGATGCCAGTCGCGCGTGAAAACCCGTGTTTCAAAATATCCGGAAATCCGATTGATCTCGGGCACCACCCGTTCACCACCGGCAACCGCGAGGCTGCCTTGGGACATAAAATCATTTTGCACATCAATGACCAGCAATGCATCCTGTTTTCTAATCTCCATCATATCCCCCTTTCCAACAAATTGTAGTAATCTGCTTGAGCTTCATTTAACACTGAATCACTCACCCGCCACGGCGCAACTCGATCCAAATATTGACGACAGATACGCTGATCAGATTCAATGTAGTTGCCGCATACCACCAATAGGTTTCATGACATTCCAGCAGGGTTATCCAGCCGGACCAGAGGACAAAACTGATGATTGAAAATGAAACCAGGGTATCCATGGCTAAAAAGAGGCGCGGCCTCTGAAAGAGCCTTCCCGCCTGGGCGATGGTGCAGTATTCCATGGGAGATGCCCTCCCGACTATGTGATAAACGATGCGAACCAGGTTCATGCTCAGATCCACCAGAGCCCAGGCCATGATCAGCCCGGAAAAGAGGCAAAGCGGAACGGAGTTTTGATTTGCACGCAGAGCCAGCAGACCGAAAAGCAGCTTAAAAGCACAGAAGGGAATGCCGATGGTCAGCGCCTGAAAGACAGGCGTAAAAAAGAAACTGTCTTCGGTCTTTTCCGCCCGTTGCCGGGTTTGTTTTTTCATGGCGTTTTCCTTCAAGTGCGCCCTTCATCCATAATGATTTCCGGCTACTTGCGGCTAGCCCATCCATCCTTCGTCAGCAAAGCTGAAATGATTGCCGTCGCCGATGATGATATGATCCAGAACTTTGATCCCCATGAGTTTTCCCGCGGCAGACAGTTCACTGGTAAATTTCCTGTCTTCCGGGCTGGGCGTTATATTGGCGCTGGGATGGTTGTGAGCGCAGATAATCGCCGAAGCGAATTTTTGCAGGGCTACATGAATGATTTCCCGTACAATCGGCATGGCCTTGTTGACCGTGCCGGTGGCGGCGTTGCCGATTTCAATGATGCGATTGCTGCTGCTGAGATAAACCACTTTGAATACTTCCGTCTTGAGATCGCGCATTTGCGGCATGAGAACATCGACCACCTCTCTGGCGGAGGCGATCTTCGGCTGTGCGGGTCGGACTTCGTCTTCACGGAACCGTCGCCCGATTTCGAGGGCGGCGTTGATCTGCGCGATTTTGGCCGGCCCCATCCCCCTGAATTCTTTCCATTCGCGCCTGTCGGTGTGGCTCATGTTGCGAAACGTCCCGAACTTCTCCATGATCTGGCGCGCCAGATCGATGGCGCTGTTCCCCGCCACGCCCGTTCGCAAAAGGATAGCCAACAGTTCCGAATTGCTTAATGCCCCAGCGCCCTTCTGGAGGAGCTTCTCCCGGGGACGGTCATCGGACGGCCAGCTGCTGATTCCGGCTGATTTATTCTTTTCAGTCATGCCCTTTTACCTCCATATGGCGCGGGAGTGGAACGCGCATCCTTATTCCTGAAAAAACGATTGAGGAACGTTAAAGCAATTGGCATAAAAAATCAATGATGTTGTGGATTACTGTTTTAATTATGTTTTAATCAACCACCTCGCAGCAAGCTTGCAAGGTATGAAATGAACGTCATAATATCGCAGCAAGCTGCGGAGAATGAACGCGCGTCCCGCAGCAGCGGGATTAAATGACGGTTTTCTCAAAGTTACATAAGGTGGTAACCTTTTTCCCGAAATATTTTCAGGCAGGCATCAGCAACGGCACAATCATAAAGAATCCCTTTATTTTTTTCGATCTCGTCAAGAGCTGCTGCAATACCCAGGGACGGCCGGTAAGGACGATGAGAAGCCATGGCTTCCACAACATCTGCCACAGCCAGAATACGGGCTTCTAAAAGAATTTCATTTCCTTTCAATTTTCTTGGATAACCGCTCCCATTCATTCGCTCGTGGTGCTGATGGACTATTTCCGCCAAGGCCCATGGAGATGCAACATCTTTAAGCATTTCGTAACCACACCGGGGGTGTTCTTGAATCAGGGAAAATTCCAAGTCCGTCAATTTTCTGGGCTTTGTAAGTATTTCTGCAGGGATGGATAATTTCCCGATGTCGTGAATCGTTCCGGCCATGCGAATTCCTTCAATGGTCTCCTCGGATAATCCCATTTCCGCTGCAATGGCACAGGCCACATCTGCAGATCTGGTCTGGTGACCGGACGTATAGGGATCCCGGGCTTCCAAAGCGGACACCAAGACCTGAATCGTTGTGCCAACTGCTTTCTTGAGGCTCTCAAGCGTCTTTTGAAGTTTCTCTTCCGCCAGTTTGCGCTCGGTTATATCCTGATAGATAATTTGAGCCTGTTTTTTACCATCCCAAAAGATTTCCTTGCGAAAGACCTGGAGATGGCGTATTTCGCCGTTCTTTCTCACGATGCTTATCGCATATTCAAGCGGGCCAAATTCCCCTTTTAATCTTTTTTTCTTTCTTTCCAGAAATTCAGCGTAGCTTTGCGGTGCATAACGTTCCTTGATGGATGTTTTTTTCAGTTCGTCAATGCTGCCATATTCGTATATATCCAATATGGCCTTGTTAGCATAAATGGTTTCACCTTCCACGGTTGATATGCGTACACCCAGCGGGGATTCATCAAGAGAATGGCGAAAGTTACTTTCACTGGCCCGCAGTTCATTTTCCATTTGTTGGCGCTCAGTAATGTCACGCAGGTTAACGATGACCGCTTCGGCAACATTATCGCGCACCAGATTTGTCCCGACGGCATCCACGGTATGCCAGACTCCGTCCTTGTCGCAAAGGCGTAATTCAGCCCGCTGAACATTGGGGCTCGTGTCTTTAAAAAATGTAGTGAATATATCAACCACAAGATCAAGCTCGTCAGGGTGCGGATAATTAAACAAGTAACTGCCGATGATTTCTTCTTTCTTGCGTCCCAAAAATCTTTCCACAGCCGGATTGACATACGTGACGATAATGTCCCGGTTGATCAGAACAATCATATCAGGAGTTTGTTCGGCAAGAGCCCGGAACTGCTGTTCTTCGCGGCGCAGTTTTTCTTCCGCCTGTTTTCGCTGGGTAATGTCGTGGGCAAATGTTAAAAGATAGCGTTCCTGATCAATTTCAACAAAACTGGCCGAGAAAAGCATCTGCCTGATGTTGCCGTTCTTCTGTCTCAAGAAGATCTCTGTGTTCTTAACTTCTCCCGTCATCTGCAATTCACTGATTATTTTTTCACGCTCCTCCGGACTGCCCCATATATGGAGATCCTGAGTTGAAACGCCGATAACTTCTTCGCGTGAATAACCTGTCCAGCTCAGAAATGCCTCGTTCACATCGATTATTTTCCCGGTGGCCACCTCGGTGATGGCTATGGGGTCAGGATTGAAATGAAAAATGGAGGAAAATTTCTTTTCAGATTTGGAGAGGCTGATTTCAGCTTCCTTGCGTTGGGTAATATCACGGGCGACAGAAATAACACCCCCGATTCGTCCATGACGCAGTAAGGGAGAGCTCTGCAGTTCCACATGCTTTAAGGTTCCATCCTTGGTGATAAAATCATAATGTCCTGCCGGAACATATTCACCCTGAAGTACCTTGATGACCTTTTCCGCCGCTCGCTGAAAAGATTCTGCGGTAAAGATATTTTTTAACTCGGACACAGGTCGATTAATTAAATCTTCGACTCGATATCCCAATAATTTCTCAACGCTCGGAGAGAGGCTCAACAGGTTGAAATCGGCGCCAACCAGGATAATAACATCCGTTACGTTCTCAAATTGCGACCGATAATCATCTACCAGGATACGCAACTGCTGATTGGCTTTTTCCAGATCAAGCATTCTCTTTTCAAGTTGACTGGAATCGCATTCATTGTCGTGCCTGAAAGAATCCTTTTCTTTTCCACCCGATTTTCTCATCCATACACCTTTTATCCTTTGCCTTATCATACAACTTCAAGGACGCCGTCATTCAGCAGGGTGAATCAAGCACCTCGTAGCAAGCTTGCAAAATATGAAATAAACGTCATGATATCGCAGCAAGCTGCGGAGCATTAACGCATGTCACTAAACAGCGGGATTAAAAAGTAAAAAGAACAAATCCTGCTTTATTTCTGTCTGAAAAAGCGGCACGTTTCTCTTTTTTATCGATGTAACCATCCGCGTTTCCGTCCAGGGTTGAAAATTTTTTCCGGGCGGCCTGGTCAAGTTCTTCTTTGGTGATGACACCATCGTTGTCCGTGTCAGATACTTTGATTAATTGTTCCCGTTTATTTTTATCGATCTGTTCAAGCTCTTCCGGAGCGAGAGCGCCGTCATGATTTTTATCGAGATTGGCAAAGCGTTGGGAAACTTGATCAAGATATTCCTTTTCACTGATGCGACCGTCTTTGTTTTTATCCAGTTTTGTAAAAACATCCTCCGCGGCAACGGCCAAAGAAGCTGCGCAAAGCATCATCAAAACGACGGCAAGTATTTTCTTCATTATTCACCTTCCGATTAGAAATCTCTGGGCAGTTCGTCCAACTGGGCCAGTGAAAACACCGGGCCGTCCGAGCAGACATATTTATACCCCACATTGCAGCGCCCGCATTTGCCGATACCGCACTTCATACGCATTTCGAGCGACGTCAGGATGTTCTCCTTATAGAAGCCCAAATCAAAAAAAACCGGCAGGGTAAACTTGATCATCACGGGCGGGCCGCAGATGACGGCAACCGTATTATCAGGCGATGGCGCAACCTCTTTGCAAACAGCGGGCACAAAACCCTGACGTCCTTTCCAGGTTTCATCGCCTTTATCCACGGTAATGACTGTTTTGATGTCATCTCTTTTCTCCCACTCGGCAAGCTCATCTTTATACAGAAGCAACCCGGGGGTTCTTGCGCCATAGATAACGGTAATCTCTTCAAAGCGCTTACGGTTATCCTCATGCAGCATGTAGTTGATGAGCGATCTCAGCGTGGTAAAAGCAAAGCCGCCGCCGACCACCACGATATTTTTTTTCTCCAGAAATTCAATCGGCCAGGGATGGCCCAGCGGGCCGCGCAAACCGATTTTGCCGCCTTTCTGCATGTCATGCAGCGCGGCGGTGACCAGCCCCGGCACAATGGTCCCGGCTCTCTGAACCGTAAACTCTACATAGCCCGGCTCGGTCGGCGACGACGCAATTCCGATGGGGGACTCCCCTTTGCCATAAATGGACAGTTCGGCAAATTGTCCGGGCAGATATTTAAAACTGGCCTCGTCTTCCCTGTTCAGGAAAGTGAAACGGAATGTCTTAATATCATGCGTATCCACTTCATCAATGACCTTGGATATCTCAACCGGCATGGGAATATACGGATTAATGGCTGACATCTTTTTCCCTCAAAATTGTATTTTCAAGATACGCCGCTCATACTTTGAGCGCGGCTTCCACGATTGAATATATATCAATGTTGACCGGACAATGGCAAGTGCAGCGTCCACAGCCCACACAGGAGATCACGCCATATTTTCTCACGTGATAGGAATATTTGTGATTCACCTTCTGACGCAGCCTCTGGAAAACCTGCGTTCTGGGATTGTGGCCGCTTGCTTCCAAGGTGAAGTCGGTAAACATGCAGGCGTCCCAGACGCGGCGGCGGGTTCCCCGGCCAAACAGCGTTTCATCGCAAATGTCAAAACAGTAACAGTTGGGACACACAAAGGTGCACGCTCCGCAGCTCAGACAGGCGCTGGAAACCTTCGTCCAGAAATCGCTGTTGTGAAAAATATCTTCCAACTTTTTGGCAATCGTCTTGTCATCAACACAGGTAAAACGGGTTTTGAAATCGCGCCCCCGGATGATGTAATCATCAAAGTATTTTTCTTCATCCGAGGAAGCCTCCGTAAGAGGAGACATTTGGGCAAGCAGTTTTTCTCCCTTGGGCGTGATGCTTTTCAGCAGGAGGTCTTCGCCTTTTCTGATCATGAAAATATCGCTGCCTTCGGAATCAGCGGCGCCGATGCCCAGCGTCCGGTAGAATTCCTCCGCATGAACCGGCGCGTCCAGATCAAAAGCATAACCAAATACGGTAGTGGCTTCTCTTCTTTTCCGCCAGTAAGGGTCCACAGTGCCCGTTCCGGAAAAGTGAATATCCATAATCTGAAAGCTTTTCACATCACAGGGGCGGACGCCGAAAAGAAAAGTCGGTTTTAAATTAAGCTCAACCGGCGCGGCTTCCAACATGGATGTGCCTGTCTGATATCGGGCAAAATCTTCCATCTGGGGGAAAAAAGCCGACTTCGGACTGATGATCGTATTGTGAAAAGTCAAATCCACCTTTTTGGCGTCGGAAATCTCACGGAAATTAAAACCCGCATCTTCCCTGACAGGCGCGACCAGCGTGCCCTTCTCCATTAGCTCAGAGGCCAATTCGGGTAATTGATCGATTGCTGTTTTTTTCAACACAAGAAAAACTCCTTATTCCAATATTTTGTCGGAATCGTCCACCCGAAAATTCACCAGCACAGGCTTATCCTGGATGCTCATGCCCGCGGATTGGCCAAACATTTCCTGACATTCCCTGGCCACTTTCTTGTGGAACAGATACAAAGGAATATTCACGGGGCAGGCGCGCGAACATTCGCCGCAATCAACGCACCTGCCGGCCAAATGATGAAAACGGGTCAGGTGATACATCAGATTGCCGGAGGACTGCGGCGACTTATCGCCCCATTTGGGTTTGCTCTGATCGATAAAGCAGGGATCGCAGTAGCACATCGGACAGGCCTTGCGACAGGCATAACAACGGATGCACCTGTCAAATTCCTTTTTCCAGAACGCAAAGCGCTCGTCTTGGTCCATCGCTTCATATGGCGCAAGGATATCATAGGGTGAAACGACGGGCTGTCCGTGCACTTCTTCACCCAACAGAATATCGTATAAAACAGGATTATATAAACCGCAGGTGGTCCTGCTGTCGATTTCCTCCATGGTTTTTAAATTTTTCATACCGTAAACGGGAATGCCCATCACGACCAGATCTTCACGGCAGACCTTCTCTTCATGAATGAGCTGAATAATCGCGCGACTGTCCGCCGGTTTAGCAGCAACCGCAATCTTGGTTCCCCGCGGATACCGGACCAGATACCTCGCCATATTGTAAGTGCAGAATTCGTTAAAGACGATATTTTCCACATCGGATAGAGACTTGGCAACATAGGGCATGGGATGATTTTCATCGTAGCCCTTGCCAAAGGCCAGCACCACGCTTACCTTCCCTGCTTCCAGAAGCCTTTTGGCTTCGGTTTTTAATTTTTCTTCAATTTGCTTAAAGCTGATCGCCATATCCTCTCCCAACTCTATTGTGAAATCTTGAACTTGGTCTGGGGGCCCAGTTTTTTGATCTGTTCAGTGAATTCGGTCACCACTTCGGCAAATTTGTTGCCTTCCGACGCGGAAATCCATTCCACGCGGAACCGGCCCGGTTCCATTCCCGAAAATTCCAGGATTTTTTTGGTCACGGCCAGCCGCCTGCGGGCATAAAGGTTGCCTGTATTGTAATGGCAATCACCGGGGTGACAGCCGCCGACCAGCACTCCATCCGCGCCCAATTGAAATGCACGGAATATAAACGAGGGGTTGATCCGGCTGGAGCACATCACACGGACCACCCGGAGATTTTGCGGATACTGCAATCGCGTGGTTCCGGCTAGATCCGCCCCGGTGTATGTGCACCAGTTACAGGCGATGCCCAGTATTTTCGGTTCAAATGACATAAACTTTCCTTTCTCTGCTACTAGAACTCCATGAGGCCTTCCATCTCCGCCAGTATCTGGTCATTGGTAAAATGCCGGGCAATAATCGCCGAAGCCGGACAGACAGAAGCACAAAGGCCGCAGCCTTTACACAACGCTTCATTGATTTCCGAAACCCGTTTATCAGCATTGTAGGAAGGCGCGCCATAGGGGCAGACACGCACACAGTTCTGACAACCGCAGCAGGAAGCGGGATTCACCATCGCGGTGGTCGCTTCCAGTTCCATCTTATCCTTGACCACAATCGTCAGGGCTTCCGCCGCCGCGCCGTTGGCCTGCGCCACGGTATCCGGAATATCCTTCGGACTCTGGCAGACACCGGCAATAAAGATGCCTTCCGACATGGTGGAGAGAGGAGCCAGCTTCGGATGCCTTTCCATGAAGAAACCCTGCTTGTCGGTGCTCAAATTGAAAAGCCTCGCCAGATCCTTGGAATCCGCCCGCGGCACGATGGCCGGGGACAGCACCACCATATCCACCGGCAGCTTGATGAATTTTCCGGTAATCGTATCTTCCGCTTCGA
>CAYOPU010000042.1:0-13711 GCA_964405915.1 uncultured Smithella sp.
AGGTGTACATTTCCTTTTCGACGATATCGGTGGTTTCACCGATACTGCGCTGAAATAACGATGTTTTTTCCATGATCGGTACGCGAATTTCGCAAAAGCCGAAGCATGCAAAAACCCTGCGGGCTGTTAATTCCACCCTATGCCAGACCGGTGAATCCTTTGGAAGAATATCTTTAATGCCCTTAATGGCGGTAATTTTTTCCATATTCATGTTCCTGCTGACGCCGAAAAAGTTAATGATGGTCATTTTTTGTCAGGGGTGTGAGCTTTTTACGAGACCATCGTATCCTAAATCAAATCGGCAATTTCTAGCATATCGCCTGATTCTTGGCAATTAAATATTATCAGGGTTCGAAAGCAGAGGTGATGGGTTCGGGGGTTGGCGGTCGGTTTTCTAGCCAGGGCGTGATACGGATGGTTTTACCGTCAGAAGATATGAAAATCGCCCCATCTTGATCCGTCCGGAAAATATCGACACCGGCGGATTTATAGCGATCAAGGACAACCGGATGCGGGTGACGGAAGACATTGTTTTTCCCGGCGCTGATGATTACAGACCAACAGGATACGGCATGGATAAACTCCGGGGAACTGGACAGAAGAGAGCCGTGATGCGGCGCGAACAGAAGGTCGCTTTGCAAATTTTGTCCAGATTTTATCAACACATCTTCAACACGGGCGGAAATATCGCCTGTGACCAGAAAACTTTTCCTTCCATGGGTCATTTTCATAACCAGTGAAGAGTCATTGGTTGCATCATAGGATGTTTCCTGAACGTTTTGAGCCGGTGGTTGCAAAGGCCATAGATATTGAATCTGCAAACCGGAAATATTTTCCGTCGGGGATTGTGCGGACAGATGGCGGACTTTGATCTGACGCTCGGTGATGGTTTTTTCCCACAGCCGGTAAAGGTCATCATCGGCTTTCCAGCCGGTGCACCATACTTCGCGGACGTCAAAGTTATTGACAACATGAAGCAATCCCTGAAGATGGTCGGGGTGAGGATGCGTGAGAACAACGATGTCAATTTTCCTGATCCTCTTGGAATAAAGAAATGGTGCGATAACAGACTTGCCCATATCAAAGGAACTGTCGTAAAAACCGCCGCCGTCAATCAGCATGTTGATGCCGTGCGGCAATTGGAGCAGCGTGGAGGCGCCCTGTCCGACATCGATGGCCGTTATTTTCAGGCCGGTGGAATATTTGTCCTTCAAAACGAGATACGCCGCATCGGCAAGGATCAGCGCCAGAACAACCAAGAGGGCGGTCTTGCCCAGGGAGGGATGACGCGTCAGGAATCCCTGTTTTTTTTCTGGATGGCCGGGAGCGATGATTTTTATCAGCAAAAAAACAAAACCATAGAAAAGCGCAATTTCAGCGATGTTCGGTTTTACAAAATTGAAAGATGACCAGGACAGGGACGCCAGCCCGTTGATGATCATGACGGCAACGCCGGTACAAAATGAAGCAGCCTTGATGAGTAAACCGGCAAGCCAGGGAGAGAAGAGGGCAGATAGAAGAAAAATCATCGCCAGGAACAGCGTCAGCATACCCAGCAGGGGAACCACGATCAGGTTGGCGAGCAAGGTTACGGCGGAAACGCGGTTAAAGTAATAGACAATAAGCGGTAGCGTGCCCAGAGTGGCGGCAGCGGAAACCAGAATGAAAATGTAAATGCGGCGCACAAACGTTTGGACGGGGCAGGGTGTGGATGGCGGCATCGGCAGGGTCAGTTCGTTGAATTTTGGAACGATATAGAGAATCGCAAAAACCGCGCTGAAGGACAATTGAAAGGAGATTTCAAACAGGGATTCGGGCGCAATGATGAGAATCATTAACGCCGCACCGCAAAGAATATTATAGAGTTCTTTTTGTCTTCCGATCAGCAGAGCCGCAAGAATTGCCAGCGTCATAAAGGTTGCGCGCATGACGGTTGTTCCCATGCCGGCAATCAGAGCGTAAAGAATGACGGGGACAAAAGCCGCGGCCGCGGCCGTTTTCACAATGTTGAATTTCAACATCAGATATTCTGATGATTTCAGCAGAAGAAGCATCAGGAAAAACCCGCCTGTCGCCACCATGCCGATATGCAATCCGGAAATGGAAAGAATGTGCGATGTGCCGGTTTTGGCGAAATTGTCGAGTACCTCGTGCGGGATAGCTTTTTGACTGCCGAGCGTCATCGCTTCAATGATTTCTCTTTGAGGAGAGGGGGCATTGTCGTAAATGATGCGTTTTAAAGAGGACCGAAAAGTTTCCAGTTTCAGTTTGACGGGACTTGCCGAATTGTGCCTGATCAGAATAATACCCGCGCTGTCGGCCACAAAACCTGAAACATAAATGCCCTGACGGTTGAGGTAGCGCTGGTAATCGAAGCTTCCCGGATTATGAAAGCTTTGGATTCTTCTAATTTTGGAATGAAAGCGAATAAGATCGCCATACTGGAAGCTGAGATCCGCCGGAACCATCAGACGAATTTTTCCGGTTACGGGGAGATAAGTATTGTTGTTCAGTATTCGCCGGCAACGCACAACCAGAGAATATTTATCCGGGGGGATGTGGTCGTCGGAAAGGACGATGCCCTCGACGGTCAGTTGGCCATGGTCAGCCTGATGAATAATATGTTCAGGATGATGGGTCCGGTATTGCGGCCTTTGAATATTCAACATGCCGGTAAGCAGCAAAAAAATCAGGATGGAAAGGAAAGCGGCAACAGTCCATTTCTTCCTGACGCTGAACAACAAGGCAAGCCCGATAAGCAGCATTCCGGCCAATAAAAGAGAACATGACACAGCGATATAATCGCCGATGACAATGCCGGCCATCAGGGCCATGAGGGGATATGATAAAGGTCTGAGCATAAACGGCAAGTTATCTTTTCATAATAAAAACTCAAATGATTAGCGAAAAACGATAAAATATTATAAAAGTAAAAAAGTAAAACGCAAATACGTCATTTCTTGGAAACAGGCATGTACCAAAATATTGAACAAGATAAAAGATCCTGGCAGAGGCTCAAGCTGCTGATTGTCAGCAGGGTGATGATTCTCTCTGTCTTTTTACTGGTTGCTTTTTTTATGGGCACGATCAAACCGGTGATTTTTGTTTCACAGGACGTTCTCCATCTAACATATGCTGTTATTATTGTGATGTATTTCCTGTCGATCGTTTATACACTGCTTTTAAGAAAAGAAAAGTATTTTCAGCTTAATATTTATTTCCAACTGGTTGTTGACATCAGTCTGATTTCTTTTCTGGTTTATTTAACCGGCAGCATCGGCAGCAATTACTCGCTGCTCTATTCGCTGGTGATTATCTATTCCGCTATTTTTCTAGGGCGCCGGGGCGCTTTGATTGTTGCCTCGGCCTGCAGTATCGCGTATGGATTCGTGCTGGAGCTTGAATATTTTAACATCGTTCCCACTTTTTATTCCGCAGGCCGCGATTATTCCGTTGAGGCGGGAGACGTTTTTGTCCGAATCCTGGTTCATATTTTATCATTTTACGTTCTGGCTTTTCTGGCCAGCTTTGTTGTCGAGCAGGAAAAGAAAACCAGATCATTGCTGGAAGAAAAAGAATCGGCTTTCGATCAGCTTGATCTGCTTTTTCGCAGCATCATTGAATCGGTGGATACCGGGATTATGACGACAACATTGCAGGGTCGGATTAAAACTTTTAACCGGGCGGCTGAGACGATTACCTGTTTTCAGCGCAGAGTCGTAGAAAACCGTCAGATCGAAGATATTTTCCCGATGTTTGCTCCTTTATTTGCCGCCCGCGAAGATTCGATGATTAAAAGTAGAAGCGAAATAAGAATAACCGGCAAGGATGGTGCGCCGATTTATTTAGGCTGCGCGATTTCTCCGTTGAAAGACAGGAATAATCAGCAAATCGGTCGTATTTTGATCTTTCAGGATATGACGGAAATCAAGCTGATGGAGGAAAATCTTGAAAAAAGCAAAAGGCTTGCCTTGATTGGCGAAATGGCCGCCGGTCTTGCTCACGAAATGAGAAATCCCCTGGCGTCCATTACCGGGTCCATCCAGCTGCTGAGACAGACGGCCAGCATGGAAGAGGCGGACAAAAGGCTGATGCAGATCATTCTGCGGGGCAAAGACCGGCTGGAGAATTTCGTGCGTGATTTTCTGCTGCTGGCCCGACCTGTTCCGAAATCCAGGGAACAGGTCGATGTGAATGAAATTGCCGAGGAAGCTGTGGAAAATATAAAAATGTCCGGTGACTGGACGGAAGACATCAAAATTGCCAGAACATTTACCGGACAAAATCAGGCTTTCGCCAACAAAGAACAAATCCGTCAGGTTATTCAAAATATGCTGATGAATGCCGTGCAGTCCATGGCGGGGAAGGGAAATTTATTGTTTGAAATTCAAACCGTAAATTTGGAAGATGAAAAAGACTATACGGCGATCAAAGTAACGGATGACGGGTGCGGCATTGAAGAAAAAGACCTGCAAAATGTGTTTGAACCTTTCTTTACCAACAAAGAAAAGGGCACGGGATTGGGACTGGCTATTGTCAGCCGCATTGTTGATGGTTACGGGGGCAGAATTAAAATAGAAAGCAAGATCAATGAGGGCACGGCTGTCACGGTTTTACTGCCCTGCAACTGAGATAAAAGGAGTGAAAGCATGGCAAGGATTCTGGTTGTTGATGATCAAGACTACCGATATGTTATGGAAGAAGCGCTGAAAAGAGAAGGCTACGATGTCACAACCGCCGACAATCCTCAAAAAGCGATTAATGTCTTCCTGAAAAGCGATTATGATCTAGTCATCACTGATTTGAAAATGCCTAAAATGGACGGCATTGAATTTTTGAAAAACATTAAAGATCATCGACCGGACACGGTTGTCATTTTAATGACCGCCTATGCTTCCGGTGAAACCGCCGTCAACGCGATGAAAGAAGGCGCTTATGATTATGTGGAAAAAGGCGGCAGCATTGAAGAATTAAAACAGATTGTTCATCAGGCCCTGTTGAAAAATGGTCTGGTTAGTGAAAATCAGATTTCGAAGAAGTCAACGGAATCGTCGTTTTTCGGCATGATCGGGACGAGTCGGGAAATGGGCAAGATTTTTACGACGATTCAAAAGGTGGCCGACACACCGGCGAATATTCTGATTTTGGGAGAAAGCGGCACAGGCAAGGAACTGGTTGCCCGCGCTATCCATGACAATTCCTCCCGTTCCAGGATGCCGTTTATGGCTATTAACAGCGGCGGTATTCCGGAGAACCTGCTGGAAAGTGAACTGTTTGGTTATATGAAAGGGTCATTTACCGGCGCTTATGCCGATCGGGCGGGACTGTTTGAATTAGCCAGGGGCGGCACGGTCTTTCTGGATGAAATCGGCGAACTGCCGCCGGTTCTGCAGGTGAAACTCCTGCGGGTCGTGCAGGAAAAAACATTTCGCCGTATCGGGGGCGGCGAGGATATCAAGGTGGATGTGCGTATTATTTCCGCTACCAATCAGAACCTGAAAGAAAAAGTTAAAAAAGGTGAATTCCGCGAAGACCTTTATTTTCGTCTGAATGTCATTCCCATTCACATGCCGCCGCTTCGACAAAGAAAGGAAGACATTCCGCTTTTAACCAGGCATTTCATTGAAAAATATGCCCGTGAATTTGGTAAAGAAGTCAGGACAATTTCCTCTTATGCCATGGAATTACTGATGGAATACGCTTTTCCCGGTAATATTCGCGAACTGGAAAACATCATTGAACGCGGCGTAGCCATGGAGACTTCCAATATCATTTTGCCCGAGAACCTGATGTTATCCACGGAGCTTGATATTGATATTCCTGATCAGGGCATTGATCTGACCGCTGAACTGGAGAAAATCGAAAAAAAGACTATCGAAAAGGCCCTGCAAAAAACAAAAGGTATCAAAACCAAGGCTGCCGAGCTTCTGGGGATTACCAGCGATTCATTGAAATATCGCATTGAAAAACTGGGAGTGGAGTGAGATATCAGTAAAGATTATAACGACAGCGGGCATCAACCACTTCGCAGCAAGCTGCGGAGAATGAACGAGCGTACCGCAACAGCGGGATTAAAGTTAAAGAATCGGATCAACATGGAAAAAAAATATTTATATATTGAAACCTTCGGTTGTCAGATGAATGTCCATGACTCGGAGCAAATGGCCGTATTATTGGCGGACATGGGCTATTTATTGACGGACGATGCAAAGAAAGCGGACCTGATTCTGATCAATACCTGCTCGATCCGGGAAAAAGCGGAGCAGAAGGCGTTCAGTGAGCTGGGGCGCCTGATGATCTTAAAAGAGGAAAATCCGGACCTGATCATCGGGTTTGCCGGTTGTCTGGCCCAGCATCTGGGCAGGAAAGTGCATAGCCGTGTGGCAAACGTTGATCTGGTTTTCGGCACTCATAATATTCACCGGCTGCCGGAGATGATTGCCGCGATTCAGAAAGGCAAAAAGAAGATCACACAAATCGATTTTTCTTCAAAAATTCATTCGCTCAATGTGTTTGCTCCGCCTCCGGAAGGATCATTGTGCGCTTTCGTCTCCATTATGCAGGGATGCGACAACTATTGCGCTTACTGTGTTGTGCCCTATCTGCGGGGGCCGGAAATGAGCCGGATGCCCGGGGATATTCTCGATGAAATTCAAAAACTGACCCGGCATGGTGTAAAGGAAGTGACGCTTCTGGGGCAGAATGTTAATTCTTACGGGAAAAATCTGGATGGCGGATGCGATTTTGTCTCTTTGATAAAAAAAATCAGTAAAATTGAGGGGATTGAGAGAATACGTTTTACCACGTCGCATCCGAAAGATTTATCCGACGAATTGATGGACTGTTTTAGAAACGTATCCGAATTATGCGAGCATATTCATCTGCCGGTGCAGTCCGGGTCGAATCGTGTTTTAAAACTGATGAACCGGGGATATTCAGGCGAAGACTATAGACGAAAAGTTGAGCGTTTACGGGAGATTTGTCCGCAAATCAGCATTACATCCGACATCATTGTCGGTTTTCCGGGAGAAACACAAAAAGATTATCAAGAAACCATTGACATGATGGAAAAAATCAGGTTTGATTCAGTTTTTTCGTTCAAGTATTCTGAACGCAAGGGAACCGACGCCCAAAAGTTGCCGGACCAGGTGCCGGAATCCGAAAAAAAAAGGAGGCTGAAAGAGCTGCAGGCTTTGCAGGACCGGCATACGCAGGAGAAAAATTCGGATTTGGAAGGAAGTATTCAGGAAGTGCTGGTGGAAGGCCGAAGCAGGAACTCCGGGCACGATATGATGGGACGGGCGCGTTCCTGGCGGATCGTAAATTTTAAAGGCGGGCCGGAGTTAATCGGCAGGCGCGTGAATGTGGAGATTACACGCGGGTATTTGCATTCCCTGCGGGGAAAATTGGCTGATCGTTAAAGGAGGTTATAGATGCTGCTGGAGATGAAGGTGTCGGGATTGACGATTGATCCGATCACCAATACCCCCATTGTCATCTTGAAAGACTTGCAGGAAAACAAGGCCATCCCGATTTGGATCGGCTTGTTTGAGGCCAGCGCCATTGCCACGGAAATGGAGCATGTTGTGTTTTCCCGACCGATGACCCATGATCTGCTTTATGAATGCATCAAGGCGCTGGACGTGACGGTTAACCGGATCGAAATTGTCGATATTCGCAACAATACATTTTTTGCCACCATTCATTTAATCAGGGCGGGGCAGGCTTACGCGATAGATGCGCGTCCCAGCGACGCTATCGCGCTGGCGCTCAGGGCGCAGGCGTCTATTTTTGTGGAAGAGAGTGTGCTGGAGAAATCCCGTAATATCGATTTCGGGATGAAACTTACCGATATCGATCAATTGAAAGAAGACAAAATTAAAGAATTTCTTGAAAATTTATCCGCCGAAGATTTCGGGAAATACAAAATGTGAACCCATGAAAGACCTGTTCGCGGATTTTCGAACATTTCTGGACGTAGCGCGCAATGTATCGGAACATACCCGAAAGGCCTATTTGACGGATCTTGAGGAGTATGGCGCATTTCTGGCCGGTCCGCAAAACGGATCCGCGCAAAAAACGATACGGGATGCGCCAACGGAAAGCATTCGGGCTTATCTGGCGCACCTGCATGGCCGGAAACTGAAAAAATCATCCATCAACCGCAAGGTATCCTCCCTGCGGGCGTTTTATAAATATTTGTTGCGGACAGGCGTGATGAAGAACAATCCGGCCCAGGGCATTCAGACGCCGAAGATGGAAAAATACATGCCGGTTTTTTTGTCGGTGGATGAAGCCTTTGAGCTTTTAAACGCCGCCGGGGATGATCGCTCCGCATCCGGTTTGCGCGACCGGGCCATGCTGGAATTGTTCTATTCTTCGGGGCTTCGTTTGGCTGAGCTTGCGGGCTTGAATACGGAAGATGTTAATTTTAACGCGGCGCTGGTGAAACTGCGCGGCAAGGGAAAAAAGGAGAGAATTGTTCCGGTCGGAGCCAAGGCCTTGGAGGCGATCCAAAGATACTTATCCGCGACGGAAAATTTAAGAAAAGAAAATACCGTAGATTTATTAAACGGAGCGCTATTTTTAAACGTGCGGGGGAAGAGAATCACGACGCGCAGCATTGCCCGTATTGTGGATGCGGCCACGAACAAAAGCGGTATCGGACGCAAGATCAGCCCGCATGCGCTTCGCCACAGCTTTGCCACGCATTTGCTGGAAGCCGGAGCGGATTTGCGGTCGATTCAGGAAATGCTGGGACATGAGAGCCTTTCCACAACGCAGAGATACACGGCGGTTAATATCAAACGCCTGATGGAAGTTTACGATCAAGCCCACCCGCGGGCGAAGAGATAGACCTGGTGAGCCGTCGGCTCTGAGCCACGAGCTATGAATTACGAACTGATAAACAGGAGAACACATGCACATTAAAGGCACCACCATTCTGGCAATTAAAAAGGATAATAAAATCACCGTGGCCGGCGACGGACAAGTGACGCTGGATACAACGATTCTGAAGCACGGCGCGCGAAAGGTGCGCAGGCTTTATAACGACGAGGTCATTGTCGGTTTTGCAGGGGCGACCGCCGACGCCTTTACGCTGTTTGACCGCTTCGATCAGAAGCTGGAACAATATAACGGCAATCTGCTGCGTGCCGCAGTGGAGCTGACCAAGGATTGGCGCACTGATCGAGTCCTGCGCCACCTGGAAGCCTTGATGATTGCGGTCAGCCGCGATTATTCGCTGATTATTTCTGGAAACGGCGATGTCATCGAATCGGATGATGATGTGATGGCCATCGGATCGGGCGGCGCCTATGCTCAGGCGGCGGCGCGCGCGCTGGTGAAGCACAGCAACCTGTCCGCCACGGAAATCGCCAGGGAATCGATGAAAATTGCCTCGGAAATCTGTATTTACACCAATGATCATATTACGCTGGAAGAAATTGATCTTAGTGAAGAGAAGCCCAAAGAAGTCAAAAAGATCAAAAAGTAAGGAGCAGGTTTAAAAAATGAATAATTCTGGGTTAACACCCCGCGAAATAGTGGAAAAGTTGGACAGGCACATTATCGGCCAGGGCGATGCCAAAAGAGCCGTGGCCATCGCGCTCAGAAACCGCTGGCGCAGGCAGAATGTTCCGGAAGAGCTGGCGGATGAAATATCGCCGAAAAATATCATCATGATCGGACCCACGGGCGTCGGCAAGACCGAAATTGCCCGAAGACTGGCCAAACTGGACAATTCTCCATTTCTGAAAGTGGAAGCCTCGAAGTTTACGGAAGTTGGCTATGTGGGGCGCGACGTGGAATCGATGGTGCGCGATCTGGTCGAGTTATCGATTAACATGCTGAAGGCTGAAGAGCAGGAAAATGTCCAGGCCAGAGCCGCCGAAATTGCGGAGGAGAGAGTTCTCGATCTCCTGTTGCCGCCGCGTCCCACGGAAAAAAACGTGGGCGATATGCTGACGGATGCCGATTCGGAACAAATCGAGCTTCCTCTGAACGATGAACAGCTTAAAAAGCAGGATGCGACAAGAGAAAAACTGCGCAAATTGCTTCGCGACGGGAAACTCGATGAAAGGCTTGTCGAACTGGAAGTGTCGGAATCGCGGGGCGGACCGATGATTGAAATTTTTTCTGCCGCCGGCATGGAGGACATGGGACTCAACCTTAAGGATATGCTGGGCAACATGATGCCGCAGAAAAAGAAAAGAAGAAACGTGAAAGTGCCGGAAGCGCTGGATATTCTGGCTGCCGAAGAGGCGCAAAAGCTGATTGATATGGACAAAGTCACCAAGACGGCGCTGGATCGTGTCGAGCAGTCGGGCATTATTTTTCTGGATGAGATCGACAAGATTGTCGGAGGAGATTCACAGCACGGGCCGGACGTTTCGCGCGAAGGCGTCCAGCGGGACCTGCTTCCGATTGTGGAAGGATCCAATGTCAATACGCGTTACGGGATGGTCAAAACCGATCATATTCTGTTCATCGCGGCCGGCGCATTTTCCGGCACAAAACCATCCGACCTGATTCCCGAGTTGCAGGGACGTTTCCCCATCCGCGTGGAACTGGATTCCCTGGGAAAAGAAGAATTTGTAAGAATTCTGACCGAGCCGAACAATGCGCTGGTCAAGCAATACACGGAAATGATGGCGACGGAAGACATCCAACTGTCCTTTACCGATGATGCGGTGGAGCAAATCGCCGAGGTGGCTACGATCGTCAATGAGCGGACGGAAAATATTGGTGCGCGCAGGCTTTACACGATTATGGAGACGCTTCTGGAGGATATTTCCTTTGACGCGCCGGACTTGAAAGAAAAGAAAATCGTCATTGATGCCAGGTATGTCGAAGAAAAACTGGACAATATCGTTGAGGACGAAGATTTGAGCAGATATATTCTGTAAAACGGAGAAAATGATGGAGCATATTCAAAGTTCAATGGAGCGGGCCGATATTCTACTGGAAGCGCTGCCCTACATCCGGCGGTTTTATAACAAAACCATTGTCATTAAATACGGCGGCCATGCGATGGTCGATCAGGATTTAAAAGACAAATTTGCCCGCGATGTCGTCATGATGAAATACATCGGCATCAATCCGGTGGTCGTGCATGGCGGCGGTCCGCAAATTGGCGGTTTTCTGAAAAAGTTAGGGAAAGAATCCAAATTTGTTCAGGGAATGCGGGTGACCGATGAAGAAACCATGGATATTGTGGAGATGGTCCTGGCGGGTATGGTCAACAAGGAAATTGTCGGACTTATTAATCAGCATGGCGGGAAAGCTGTGGGACTGAGCGGCAAGGACGGCAATCTGATTGAGGCGGAAAAATATTATTTAAATGATGAAAAAGCAAAGACCGCCCCATCCGAAATTATTGATATCGGTCTAGTTGGCAAAGTCAAAGTCGTCAACACTGAATTGATTGTTTCTCTGGCTCAGAACGGGTTTATTCCCGTCATTGCGCCCACCGGGATCGGCGCTCAGGGCGAAACCTACAACATTAATGCCGATATCGTTGCCGGCGAAGTGGCCGCCGCACTGAAAGCGGAAAAGCTGCTGCTCCTGACGGATGTTGCCGGGGTGCTGGATGCAAAGAAAAATCTGATTAACACGATGACGGATCAAGAAGCGATGCAGTTGATTGACGACGGGATTGTGGAAGGCGGCATGTTTCCCAAGGTGAAATGCTGCCTCAAGGCGCTGCGCGGCGGTGTGAAAAAAGCGCATATTGTTGACGGACGCCTGAAGCATGCGATCCTGCTGGAAGTCTTTACGGATCAGGGGATTGGCACGGAAATTGTTCTGTAAGCGGAAAGAGGAATAAACGATGAACGAAAAAAAAATCATGGCTCTGGCCGATGAAAATATCATGAATACATATCGGCGGGTGCCGATTGCGCTGGTCAAAGGCGAGGGCGCAAAACTTTGGGACGCGAGCGGCAAAGAATATCTCGATTTTGTTGCGGGCATCGCCGTGTGCAACCTCGGGCATTCCCATCCGAACGTGGTGAAAGCCATCAGGAAGCAGGTGAAAAATCTGACGCATGTTTCCAACTTGTATTACACGCAGCCGCAGGCCGAGGTCGCGGCATTGCTGACGAAGCACTCCTTTGCCGACAAAGTCTTTTTCTGTAACAGCGGCGCGGAAGCCAACGAGGCGGCCATCAAACTGGCGCGAAAATATGCCCATGAAAATCTGGGTGCGGATAAGTTCGAACTCATCACGATGAAGGATTCCTTTCACGGCCGGACCATGGCCACAATTACCGCCACCGGTCAGGAGAAATTCCAGTTCGGCTTCACGCCGCTGCTGGATGGCTTCCGATACGTGCCTTTTAACGACCCGGCGGCGCTGGAGGCGGCCATTACGCCCAAAACGTGCGGCATTATGCTGGAACCGATTCAGGGCGAGGGCGGCGTCATTATTCCTGATCCGCAATATCTGGCGCGGGTCAGGGAGATCTGCAACCGGCATAAAATTTTAATGATTGTCGATGAAGTGCAGACAGGCATCGGACGGACGGGCAAATTATTTGCTTATGAATATTCCGGCATTCAGCCCGATATCATGACATTGGCCAAAGCGCTGGGAAACGGTTTTCCAGTGGGCGCGATGCTGGCGACCGATCAAGTCGCCCGCGCTTTCACCCCCGGCAATCATGCCTCCACTTTCGGCGGTAATCTTCTGGCGATGGCGGCGGCTAAAGCCACGCTGCAGACCATCCTGGAAGAAGGAGTCCTGGAACATTGCCAACAAGCGGGAAGTTATTTTCTGACAAAGCTTCAAGCCTTGAAGGCCAAACATTCGTTTATTTCCGGCGTCCGGGGGAAAGGGCTTATGTTGGCCTGTGCGTTGACGATTGAAGGAGCGGATATTGTCAAAACCTGTCAGGAACGGGGATTACTCATTAACTGCACCGGCGGCAAAACCCTGCGTTTTGTTCCGCCGCTGATTGTTCCGCAAAAAGATATCGATATGGCGGTTTCAATCCTGGACGTGGTTCTGGAGGGAAAATGAAAAAAGATATGCTGAGTTTTGCCGATATGCAGCCGGCTGATTTTGAAGATATCCTGCTTCGCGCCACCCGGCTTAAAAAGATGCTTCAGGAAGGCAAGGAACATGCCTCGCTCAAAGGCAGGACGCTGGGGATGATTTTTGACAAGTCTTCCACACGGACGAGGATTTCCTTTGAGGTCGGGATGTACCAGTTGGGCGGCATCGCGCTGTTTTTGAACTCGCGTGACACACAGATCGGCCGGGGAGAGACGCTTGCGGATTCGGCCCGGATGATGTCTTGCTATCTCAACGGGATTATGATCCGGACCTTTGCTCAGGAAAGTGTTGAAGAACTGGCCCGGTACGCATCCATTCCGGTGATCAACGGACTGACGGATCTGCTGCATCCCTGTCAGATTCTGGCGGACTTGTTTACGATCAAAGAGAAAAAAGGGTCCTATGAAGGCGTCAAGGTGGCCTATATCGGCGACGGCAACAATGTGGCCAACAGCTGGATCGAAGCGGCGACGCACTTGCCTTTTACACTTGCTCTGGCTTGTCCTAAAGGTTACGATCCGGATAGCCGGATGATTGAGGAAAGCAGGAAAGATGGTAAAAACAGTGTCCTGCTGTGTCGCGATCCTTTTGATGCGGCCATTGACGCAGATGTGCTTTACACGGATGTCTGGACCAGCATGGGACAGGAGGCCG
>CAYOPU010000043.1:0-13677 GCA_964405915.1 uncultured Smithella sp.
CTTTGCCGAAAATGACCTTCGTGGGATTATGAAAAGTAAATGAAAGCATATTGTTAATTCGTTATTCCTTAATAAACCGACGGACATCATTAGCAAAAGAATACGATGATACCTTTTATAGCTGGAGCAATCATGCTGATTGCTTCGAAACTTTTCTTGATCTAAAATCTTCCGGTTCAATCTGCAAGATTGAACCAGCCAAAGTGAAGACGCCCTTCACCATTTCGGGATTGTAAGGATCACAGTTACCGGCAAAAGTAAAAAGAATATCCATAAGGTTATCGTTTCTATCGAATCATTTCGTTATGTACGGTCATTTGCGAATTTTGTAGCACATTATTTGGTTTGTTGGCGTGGTCCCAACAGTCGTGTCGCCAGTTGCGATTTGAGTCAAGGCTTTCGGGGTACAACGCAACCAGTTTCATCATGGACACATTGTTACTCGAAAATCGGTGTCAACTTCGCCAGTACTTCGTCCATGATTGACGGCGGCACGCCCTCCAGTTTGCGGGCATTGCGTGAGGCGAGATCGAGGGCGCGGGGCTGGTCACACCGGACAACGCCCGTTGTCTTCGTTCCTGCCCCCATCAGCGATACGGCAAAACCAGCAGTGCGGGCGAAGTTACCCGCGCTGGTTATTGGCAGTACGATCGGCGTTTTTGTCAGGCTGTTGAAGGATAATGGAGACACAACCAAAACGGGCCGTGTCCCCTGTTGTTCGTGACCTGAAGTCGGGTCCAGTGATACCAGGTAAATATCGCCGCGCTCCATTACAGTAGCTCCTTACCGACTGGTTTACTATCCAGCCAGGCAATATCTTCTGCGCTGACCTCAGCCGATGCGTCGCATTGAGCTAGCAGTTCGTCCAGACTGTAACGCGGGCGAAGTGTTGGTTCAACCACCAGACGACCGTGATCGACGGCCAGACCGACCGTTGCACCAGCGTGTAAGTGCAGCAGATCAAGGATGGCGGGCGGCACGGCCAACATGATTGAGCCACCTACCTTACGCAGATTAGTTGTGTGCATGGCGCACCTCCATTAGCTCAAGTTATATTATTGTATAACTTATCATGAACTGGGTTGCAAGTCTTCTTTTGTCAGAAAACACAAAAAAGCCATTTCAAGAGAGTATGAGATGGCTCAATGATCCTATCAATATTTCGTCTTGGTTCTGCATTTTTTCCCGCTTGCCGCAGTCACGTTACATCAGAACGTTTTGCCATCAGGGATTGGATTTCGGATGCAAATACTTCCTTAACCTGAAGCCATGACATTGGCTCAATGCGAATAGCAGCCGGAAGAGGAAAATTTTTATACCACGGCCCGTAGGATGGAAGCAGAACCTGCTCACGCTCTGCGGACAAAACGGCCAGGTCGGCTTTTTTGACGTCTTCAGGTTCCGGATAGGCCAGGCCGAAGACATTCGCCACAACTCTGGAAATTCCCGCTTCTACTTTTTTGTATTCGGACATGATTTTTTTAAGAGGGCTGACCATGTCGCCGACATACGCCTCCGCCGCATCGTGCAAAAGGCCGTGCAACTTGAGTTCCGGAGGCAACAAGCCGGCAACATACAGAGAGTGCTGCGCCACACTGTATGGAAACATGGCCGCACCATTGAAACGATTGATGAGGGCCAGTGAATGGACAATGTCCTCAATACGAATCATTTCAGGTTGGGGTTTAAGCAAATCAAAAGCAATGCCGGAAAAAGTGTGAATGCAAATCGGCTCCTGCCGTGTTCCGAAATTGCTTTGCTTCACCATGACAGCGTGTGTTTCTTCCATTTACATCCCTCAACCGGAGACCAACGGGTGAGCTGCCGTGTAAGCATTAATCGCCGGCATCTCTACCCCTGAAACATTGTTTCCGGGTGCTTTTGACCTTGCCGGACCTTAAGATGATTTGCCGGACGGTTTCTTCCCTGCAAACCATTTCTCTTCGATTCCTTCTGTATCAGAAGCGAAAACGCTGACGGCAAAACCCGCCTCTTCCATGAAATCGACAATTTCTTTTTCACTCCGAAATCTGTTCGGCATATCCGTTATTCTTAATCTGACTGTTTCTACCCAGCGCTTCCACGGATTTCTTTTATTCGAAGGAATGGTCGCCCGGACAAGCAAGGTTCCATCCTCAGACAGTTTTGCGTGAATCCGCTGGAAAGCAATTTGCACGTCCTGATCGGAGATTAAATGCAGCATGTCCAGCATGAGCACGTAATTAACTTCACCGTCAACTTCGGGCAGATCGGGGGCCCGTCCAACGTCTGCCCTGCCGCGATTGCCGATGACACGCGAGGCAATCAGCACGCGCTCTTCATCCGGCTCCAGGCCGTAAACTTCAGCCTGCGGATAAATTTCCAAAAGCCACGTGGCGGGGACTCCGTAACCGCAGCCGATATCCATTATCCTGCGCGGATTTTGCACATACTGATCCAGTTCTTTAAACATCGGATCCATCATCATTTTCATACGGGCAAAAACGCGTGGATAAGCTGGCAGATGACGGTAGCGCAAAACAGTCCGTCGTAAATGTTCTTTGGAGCCAACCGTAAAAGCACCCGTGGGATATTGAACCGGAGCAAATATTTTTTTCATCAGAACCGGAAGGATAAAGAACACCCCTATCAAACAATAACTGATTCCTAAAAATGAGACGATTCCGATGCTCTTCAAAAGCGCGTGATCGGCAAGCGCCAACACTCCGAAACCGATTAATGTGGTAAAGGCCGCCAGAAAAATCGCCAGTTTGATGGTATCCATAGCCGGGTGTTTTTCATCAAAGTTGCGCTGGTAATGACAGATATAATAAAACGCATAATCATCCCCCATGCCCATAATGACCACCCACAGCATAATGCTGGGAATATCCAGCGGATGGCCGATAATGTTCAGCGTGCCCAACGTGGCAATCAGCGCGAAGACAATCGGCGCCAGCGCGACAAGCGATAATTGCCAATCCAGAAAATACAAAAAAATGACAAGCGCAAGTCCGATGCTGATAATCATTGCGATTTCCAGAAAAAGATTTTTGAGAACGTCGCTCAATCTTCTATTGAACAAATCGCCATCAAATATTTTTGCCAGGCCGCTTCGGGATATCCTCGCAAAGAAATTCTCGGCGTGATAATTTTTCCCGGCGGAAAGCAGGCTCAACTGCGTGAAGCCCCCGGAACTTCTGGCAATGCCCAGCATTTCAAAATATTTTTCCGGTATTGTGAATGTCCCGGGGTTTTCCTGATCGATGATTTTCCAGAAGGGTTCAAAAGCGTTCGGCGCAAAGCCGTTTTCACGACCTGCCGCGCTTACGTCGCGTTTCAAAGAAGCAACGCGTTCTTTACTCCAGAAATCGCGCCAGGCCGAAAAATTACTTCGGGCTGTCTCCGGAGAGGGAAACAAAACGGAAGGAAGAAATACCGGGGCAAGTTTTTCCTGTTGCACATCATTTGCCAGCAAGGTCATCAACTGATCGTTTTTTCTTTGCAATTGCGTAATATCCGGAGCTTCCAAAAGAGCGTAGCATTTACCGGAAAGATTGCCCCATACGCTTTGCATTTTTTTGTCGGCATTGATCGTTGCATTGCTCATGGAATTCATGGCGCTCATATCCACATTAAATACCGGTTTGGCGAAAAAGAGCATAATCAGGCAAAATACAACAGCCGCAATCAATTTCCAATTTGCGGGGGCGGCAATTTTTCTAATCGCAGTGAAAAGCAGAGGATTGCTTTGCCTGGCCGCAGGCGGCATGGCCGGAAATATTTTCGGAAAAGCAAAGTGAACAAAAAGAAAGGCAAAAGCAACGCCAAGCGCTGAGAAAACGCCAATTTCCGCCAGGATTTTAAAATCACTGATCAGCAATAAGAGAAATGCGCCAACGGTTGTCAAAACCGCCAGAAGCTCCGCCGACCAGACCTCCCGCCCTACCTGATCGCCGTAGGTGGCATAGGGCTGATCGAGAAAAAGCAGATACGCAATTCCCAGATCAACCGTAAAAGCCATAATCGCGCCACCGAAACCAACAGCCAGCATGGACATGGATTTGAACAAAAAAGAGCAGACAAACAGGGCGGCAATCGCTCCCACGGTCGATGGCAGAAGCGCCAGCAGGCCGACGAGCGGACGGGGGAAAGCGAAGAGGAGCAGAAGGGCTATGCCCAATGTCGTTAAAGTGACGGCCATCTGCACGTCGCGCCGGGCGATGGTTTCATTATCCAGAGCCGCACGATAAGCGCCGACAGACGACAAGTTATACCGGTTGCCGGAATCGGTCTGTGTCGCCAGTTCTTTCCGGCAAACATCCAGAAGATTTTCGATTTTAGCGGCATTTGACGAATCCGTTCCCGAGCCCTTGATCCTGGCGATGATCAAAGCGTGCTTTCCATCTTCGGAAATCAGTTGTCCCTGGTAAAATTGAACCTTACCGGCGGGAAGCAGGGCGGACATTTGCCGCAGAATAACACTGGCAAAACCCAGCGGGTCTTTGGCGATCATTTCACTGCGGCCGATACCTTCCAATTGTTCCAGTGCCTGCCTGTTTTGAGCCATCGCCTCCCGGATTTTGTCCGGTGTCAGAAGCGGCTGGATTTTTTGCTCCAGATCGGATGTACTCAAAAGCGCGGGCAGGTTATCGTTTACATGCGCCATGAGTTCGGGAAAGTTTTTCGCGTCATCTCCGATGCCGACTTTGGTAAAAAGCCCGCTTTTGCCCAGTTTATCTGAAAGGGCAGCCGCCTGGTTGACCAGCCTGTCGCGATCAGGGCTTACCTGTTCAAGGTCGATAAAAACTTTGTCCTGAATAGGCAGATGTGTAATCACCTGACGCGCGTCGGCCAGCACCGGGTCATTGTGCGGCATGGATTCCAGAATATCCGTTTCAATTTTCAGGTTTTTGGATTCCCAGAAAAAAAGCGTCGCCACAATCACGGCAACGATAACAACAACGGACCACCTGATTTGATATTGACCTGATGACATGAAAACCTATCGTTTTACGTATTGATCCATTTACACAGGCTGGCTATCGTCTTGCCACCTTCTTTTGCGCCTTGTGCTGATACATAAACATATCGGCCTGTCTGATGCTATCGTTCAGCATCTCCCCCGAGACGGCAGTGGCAGTGCCAAAGGAAATGCTTAATGGCCGGTTGCTGGCTGCATTACATCTTTCCAGGCTCTTTTGAAACCTGGCTAATACGCCCTCCAGAGTAACCTCATCCACAAAAGGGAGGACAACCAAAAATTCATCACCTCCCGTGCGGGCGACCATATCCTCAGGTCGAAACGACTTTCGGAGGACATCGGCGGTATCCAGGATCAGTTGGTCGCCGGCAGCGTGACCTTCGCTGTCATTGACGGTTTTGAGACCATCCACATCAAAGACAATAACGCTGATGGGATACCTTCTGCTGTCTCTTAACCGGTCAACCTCCGTATCAGCATACAGCCTGTTATAAAGGCCCGTTAACGAATCATGGACGCTGATATACTTCAGATGCTCCTGTTCCTGTTTTTGAAGCGTCATGTCTTCCACATGCGCCATGACCGTGTCCGGTTCCACGAAGACATGTTTTACGAAAACATGCTTTTTTTCACCTGTTGTCCGGAGGCTGTATGGGTACTCGTTGATCACCGTGATCTTTTCCGCCAGGCAGCGGTTCATATCGTTGAGATAATCCGGCATATCCCGATAAAACCGGCTTGCCTCAACGCCGATGAGATTGATGAGATGATCGACCTCCCCTTTCGTGAAGTTGACAGCGGCGTCATTGATGTCAGCAAGGATGCGTTTATCCCCGCTGATCCTCCAGATAAAGGTTGGCGTGGGCATGCTTCTGAATTGGATACGGAACCTTTCTTCGCTCTCTTTCAAATCTTTTTCCGTTTGTTCGAAAATGGAGATGCGTTGCCGCATTTTCACCAGTTCATGCATGAGCTGTTCTTTTGTCATGTCAACATATTCCATAGTTCACACCTTGAGTTGCATTATGCCAAAGGGCTTCAGGTTACGGTTCTTGATGCATCCTTTCCACACGAAAGGTATTGTCCTGACAGTGGGCGGAGAAAAAACAAGCAGCCGACAGTCGTGCTGTACGACGCTCATATCATAATCATCGTGGAAATAACAATTCAACGAATCTTGTTTTTGCTGTTTTGTTCCCGATGATAACGCAGGGAAAAGCAGGGCAAGTAATCATCGTCGGCCGCGCCTTTCGCTTCCTGGAACGTGCGAGGCCATGCGCTGCACACCGACGGCTTGTGGCCGGAACTATGCAGCCTGCAGCCGCGTTCGTCCAGCAGGAAGACGCAACCACGCGGCCCTTTCCGTGTTCGATACATTGTTATCCCGGTCTCATCAGTCTCTGGCAACAAGAAATCAGCGGCTGTTGCGATACCGGCAGCAATCAAGATATCCCTCTCGTGCTCAAATACATCTGCGCCATGCTGGCAGCAGGAATCCTTGCAGGGAAATGAAAAACAGTCCCATGTATCCATTTTCTTTCCTTTCGATTTTATCTTCATTTGACTAACGTCCGTGAGTCATCGGGGGCGCCGGACCTCCGCCCCTGGGGATCGTCAACGACGGGTTGAATGGCTGTCCGGCAGGCGGCGCCTGCGGTCGTGGAAGCATTTGCGCGTCTGAGGGCAGTTGTGGTCCTGAAGTCATCTGTGGCCAGGAAGGTGTCTTTAGTTTTGTCATTGCAGACGCCGACTGCTTTCCCGTTGTTGTTCCCGTACCTGTTCTGTCTTTTTGATCACGCAGGTTCACCACCATTTTATCATCGCCACGCACTAAAACGATATTTTCGGAATTTACTTCCGTTAGTTTGTAACCGCCGATCATCGCGCCCTGCGCCAGAGGTGTCTGACGTTTTCCCCGACCCGGCGTGGTATAAGGATTTTTCTTGTCTTCAACATAAGCAATTTTCTTGTCGTCGGTAATGACTGCACCGTAAAAAATGATTTCGGGTCTGACAATTTCCTGTTCCACTTTTTTCTCTGAGGGCATTTTCCTTTCCGGATGAAATAAATTCTTTTCTGTTACAATGGCATAATCCAGGGTCGCAGGCACATTTTCAGCGGTCACCTTTTCTTCTTTTTTTGCCGGAGCCGCTTTGACCTGCATAACATCGGCGCTGACATCAAGAAATGTAAATGGACGAAATAAATAATCTTCCGTCGGGATGCAATAATCCAAAATGTCTGCGGAAATGTCTGCACTTTCTGCTTTCTGCGCGGCTGATTCCTTTATCCGCGGAAGATGCAATTTGACATCGACATCATAGAGCGGATAGACAAGTGTCAGAAATAAGCCAATCGCCGCCGCCAAAAGCATCATATTAAAAATATTGATATTTTTTAATATGTAATGAACTATTTTCATAAGCTATTGACCTGCCAGCGCCGCTACATTGAGTTTGACGATCAAGTCCCGGGGATCATTATAATTGCGCACACGCACATCCACTTCCTTGACCACCAGATAAGGGGTCTGGGTTTCAAGGGTCAAGAGGGTATCTGAAAGCGCCCGCATATCCGGAAAGACGGCGTCAAAGGTAACACTGATGATTTTGAATTTACCTGTCGTTTCCATTTTTTCGACTCTTTCGCTGTTGATGACCCCGTTTCTGCCGGTGATGATTCCTTTAACCGCATTCTGTAAATTGGCGGAAGCAATCGTGATGGTTTGCGCCGTCATCATCTTGGCGTCTTCTTTTTTCCTGGCTTCTTTCAATGCAACGATCTGCTTTTCCAGCGACGGCTTCTGCGCCAGCAGTGCGGTATATTTTTTTAACATTTTCATTTTGGCATCGTGCTGCTCTTTCATCTCCTCGGCCTGCCGATAGAGATTGACAATACCGTAATCATAAAACAGAAAACCGGCCAGAATAAGGGTGACAGGTATCGCGATGATCAGCAGCTTACTTTTTCTTATCATGTTTCGTCTCTGCCCGGGGCGCTTGCTTGTTATTGTTACTTTTCAATTCCATCTTGATGACAAAGCGATCATTATTTTGCCTGGGATCACGAAAAGTGGGTGATGCAAACTCCACTTTTTGAAAGTATTTGGAATTTTCCAGCTTGAGAATAATCTCTGTGGCGGATGCCGAATACCCTTCGATATCTACCGTTTTATCCGTAATTTTCAGGCGGGTCAACCAGGTCCGGGGCGGCAAGATCGTCGTCATGTCCTTGATAATATCCATGGTGAAGTCATTTTGCTTTTTAAAATCATCAATGGCCTGAATGTCGGCGGTCAGTGCTGCTACATCCCCTTTCAGAGCTTCCACTTTTTTTATTGCAGGCTTCAGCATGCGTATGTGACGATCCATTTCGTCCAGTTTCTGTTGCTCGTAGCTAAACGGTATCAGAAAATAATAAGCGATCATGGCCGCGATGGCCACTATCAACACGGTCGTCAGGAACAGCGGTGTGCGGGGACGGATGTGATGGTCATGATTCAGCAGGTTGATACTGTGCGGATCAGCATAAAGCGCGCCCAGTGCGCCACCCAGTGACGCGGCGGACCATTCTTTTTTTTGTTTGGGCACATTAAGCTTGATATCTCTATTCAGACTGGAAATCCGCAGGCTGCCCAGTTGATCCCGAAGTTCCTGAAATTTCTGTTCATCGGCGTCAATGATGATTTGCGGCCGTCGTCCATATCGGGTCAACTCATCGCACAGACCATGGAGTTGTTGAATCATGCCGCTCATGGCCGCTTTGTCGCCGGTCTTGATGTTCCCGGAAGCACAGCGACGCAGCAGCGAACTTTCAATGACTCCGTATTCATAAACGTCGCCCCGTACCGACAGATAAATCGCATCCGCTTTCGGATAGGTGTTCTGAATCAGGCTCTTGATCGCAAAAGAACTGATGGTTGTTGTCTGGACTTGAATATTTTTGATCTGAAGCGCTTTTCGATAATTCTGAACCTGATCGGCCCGGGCCACTGCCAGCAGAATTTTCATATTTTGAAGATCTTGCCCCAGCACGGAATAATCATAGCAGGCGTTTTCCTTTGAAAGCGGCGTAAACCGATCCAGTTCAACGGATATGACTTTGGACAGATTTTCTCCGGCGGCCAGGGGCAATTCAATATTCTGCATGATGGTCCAGGCACGGGGCAGACATAAAACAAAAGACGCCCGGAATAACTTCCATTCGGCAACAAAACTGGAAACAACGGATGCAAGATATTCCGGACTGGGAGGCTTGCTGGCCTCCAGCGGGATATATCGATCATGCTTGATGGCTGTCCGCCAGAGCGCTTTTTCGCCGTAAACCAGGTAAATTCCATCGGCTTCAAGAGAGATGCACACCACTTTCATAAAAGAAAACCAGTTATCCGCGAGGCTCAACGACAAAAACGACCCTATCGCCCTGCCGGCTTTCCCGGTTACCCGATAAACATCATGGAATTTCTTTTGGTAGTTGATCATTTTTCGGTATCTCTATCCACGCCGGACTTTGATAATAAAGTATTGTATAACGGTCCGTGCCATCAATCCGGACAACTGCTTTAATTGCATGGGTGCCGGTTGCCAGGGTTTTGTAGCCGATTGCTTCAACGGTATAAATATTCGAATCGGCTGTTGTTACGTAAGATGAAATCTTCGCATAATCCGTTGCTGATAACATGGATTGCAAACCTGAACCATCTTTTTTTACATTGTCTGCCGTCCGATAACTGGTAATACTTTCGATCATTTCATCCGTGATCAACGGTATCGCCTTGAGCACATCGCGTGATGCCGTATTGATATTAATCTGAGCGGAGGAGGTATAGACCGTCAGGTATTTGATAAGGCCCGGTTTGCCCTCGACGCCGTAAAGAATGTCACGAGTCATCCCCTTCACCAGCATCAGCTCTTCCAGATTGTCGAAATTGGCGTCTTTCGCTTGATAGGGATTGGGCAGGCTCCTGTAATAATCGTTTTCCGCGCCGTGCAGCCGATGCAGGTCATCCCCATCTTTCCAGTCCAGGATGGAATCGACGATTGTATCCGCCTGACTCTTTTCCACCCCCAGGTTTACCAGTAAATTATTCAGCATCACCGCCGTGGTGTCGGACATCAGATTGATATTGATTTTTCCCGTTTCATCCGTGGCGGCAAACTGATACTGACCATCGCCTGTTTGTCCATGATAAAAGGAACCGTCCGTTGAATAAATTGTCACTTGATCCGGGTTAATCGTGTTATTTTTATTGGCGTTGCGATAGAAGATTTCCAGGATGGCCCGGTTCAAGCCTGCTTCCGCCAGATACTTGTTGGTCATCTGCTCCTTGAATGTGATCGTCGAAAAAACTTCCGTCCGGGCTATCATGGAAAAAGCAAACGCGATGACAATCAAAAGCATAGCAACCCACAACACGACCATCAAGGCGATGCCTTTATCGTTTTTTATAATGTCCGCCGCGTGTCGGCTGTGTCTCAACCAATCACTCATTTTGTTCCAACTGTCTTCGTGCCGGATGCAGCCGTTGATGTATTTGCCCGGACAAAGACATCAACCGTCAAGGTCTTTTTCTTCAAACCGTTTGCAAAAGTAATGCGAATCCGGCGCGGCAGGTTTTGCACATCCTCCGGCCAGACGTCAACCCATTTGCCTTCTTCCAGCGCACTTTCCAGAAAATACTCAAAGGTGATCGATTCGTAATCATCCGTCAATCGGGTTTCGTTTCCGGTTTCCAGGCCCAGCATTCGTTCTTCAACATGCAAAATGCTTCTACCCTGATCATTGGTTTTGACAATATAATTGACCAGACAGTTTCCACCGGTGCCTCTCCAGATGGAATAATTGCTGGCAAATTCCAGGCTGTCTTTCTTGCCGGTAAACCGGCTTTTCGTTTCGCCGTCTTCGGTATATTTGGCGGCAAAAGCGGACTGGATCTGTGATTCCATCCGCGCAAAAACGATTTTTTTCCGCTCCAGGTATTCCACCTGTCGTTCACCCTTTTCCAGAGTCTTATACGCCATGGACAGGGCAGCGGTCATAATACCGACAATGACGGCCAGCATGGTCATGGCAATGATCATTTCCAGCAGTGTAAAACCCTGTTGATTTAATTTACTTCCCATAACGGACCCAATTCATTATCGACTTTTCAAAGCATCGGATTTGGAAATCATCTTTGCCGTATGCAACGCGACCCGCTTTGATCCTTTCTCATTTTCAGCTTTAACCGAAACCGTTACTTCCATGAATTTTACCGGTAAGGCTTCCGTCCGTTCCTTCAGGGTTTCGGCAATGGTGATGTCATAGGCATAGCCTTCGTCATCAACATCCTGCCAGCTTTTATCTTCGGACAGATTGCCGTCAAGCACGTCGCGCATTTTCTCATTGGCGCGATCCAGCGCCTCGATCCGGTCGCCGGAAGCAGACAGATTGCGCAAATTGGCCGAAGAGAGCTGAATCACGGACACGACCACCAGACCAATCAAGACCAGCGAAACCATGATCTCCAGCAGCGTAAAACCTTCCTCGGCTGTTCTCCTGCCGTTACTCATGCCGTTCATCCTCTTGATCATTTGCAATCAACGCCGTCTGTATCGGATCGGCTTTGATCTGGATGATCCGGTCGCCTCTGGTAAGCCTGATCCGGCTCCATTGCCCGATGCCGTTTGCGTCACAGGCAATGCTGTATTGTCCCTGGGTAATCGGTTCGGCGTTCATATCGGATTCATAAATCGCAACCTTTGTTTTTTCCGGTATGCGGCTGATCCGGCGGCCTTGGATGCCAAAGCTTCCGGCATCCAAATCAAATTGAACAATCTGTTTTTCATTGCGGGCGGCCGCCAGATGCTTCGCGTATTTGAGGGTTGCAACGATTTCTCTGGCCGCCGCTTTCTGCCTGGCGCCCGACAGAGTATTGGCCAGCAAAGAAGCGCTGATGCCCAGAATCAAGGACATCAATACCAGCACCACCAGGATTTCCATCAGGGTAAATCCCCGGTCTTGCGAATGTTGATATATTTTCATCCGTTTCATGATCTGATCTTAAACGTGCTAAAAAGGAATATCCGTAATGCTGAAGATCGCCATCAATAAGGATATGACGATAAAACCGGTAATGAAAGCCATGCTCAAAATCAGCGCCGGCTCCAGAATACTGATAAAACGCTTGATGGAAATTTTCAGACTCTTCTCATAGGTGTTGGCGACTTTGATCAGCATGACGTCCAGTTGGCCGGTCTCTTCGCCAACCTTGATCATGGACATGGCCAGCTCGGGGAAAATATTGGCATCGGACAGCGGTTTGGAGATGCCCTTGCCTTCTTTGATTTCTTTGGTCACCCGGTCCAGAGCAGAGGAAACGACAAAGTTGCCGATAATGTCTTTGGCGTTTTTCACCGCCTGCAAAAGCGGTACACCGCTGCGCAAAAGCGCACCCAGCGTCCGGCAAAAACGAGCCGTCTCCAGTTTTAAAATAACGTCGCCCATCACTTTGAGTTTCAGCTTGTCCCAGTGATAGCGGCCCTTTTCTGTTTTGAGGTTGGCGCGCACCATTAGCCAGAGGATTGCCAAAATCAGCAAAATCATCCACCAGTAAGATAAGAGAAGATGGCTGAAACCGACAAGGATTTGCGTGGACACGGGCAGTTGCGTTCCCAGATCGGCAAAGATTTGCGTAAATTTAGGCAGCACCACCGTCACCATGACCAGGATGGATAAAATGCCGGTGATGACCAGAATGACCGGATAAATCATCGCGGAAAAAATATGATTTTTTAATTCTTCCGATGACTCCAGAAATTCAATGAGTTTCTCCAGCACCATCGCCATAGCGCCGCTTAATTCTCCGGCGCGAATCATATTGACATAAAGCGTTGAAAATACGTTGGGGTGCTTTTGCAGGGCGTCGGAAAACGTGCCGCCCTCGCGAATGGATTTGAGGATGTCAAAGATGACGTCCTTCATTTTTTTATTCCGGGTAATGTCCAGCAGAATATTCAAACTACGGTCCAGCGGCAAACCGGCGCTCATCAGGGTATATAATTCGGTGGTAAAAACCGGCAGGTCGCCTTTCGCCGACTGGAAAGAAAATGGTTCTTTTCCAAAGCCGTGCTTGACTTCCCGGATGCGCAGGGGAACGACATTCCTGCTTTTCAGCAGCAGTTCGACGTCATGCTCGTTGCGGGCCTCGATCACGTCCTCTGATACGGCGCCGTCCCGGTTCATGGAACGGCAGGAATAACTGGGCATTACAGCTCCTGCGTTACACGGAATATTTCGTTGATGGTGGTCACGCCGGCCTTCACTTTCAGCAGACCGTCTTCCATCAGCGTGCGCATGCCGTTTTTCCTTGCCGCATCGCGGATCTGCCTGCCGTCGGCGTTTTTGACAATCAACTGATGAATGGAGCTGTCGATCGTAAAAAGCTCAAAGATACCGGAACGGCCCAGAAAGCCGGTGTATGCACATCTTTCACAGCCTCTGCCCCGATACAAAGTCACATTGCCTTCGGGAAAAAGTTCTTTCGCCTGTTCGCTCTGAATGGCCTCGTGGTCAACGTCGCGACAGTCCGGACAAATGACGCGGACCAGGCGCTGGGCCAGGACGCCGCGAATCGTGGCGGCCAAAAGGAAGTTCGGCACACCGATATCGAGCAGACGGGTAATGGCCGTGGGCGCATCGTTGGTGTGCAGGGTGGAAAAAACCAGATGCCCCGT
>CAYOPU010000044.1:0-12212 GCA_964405915.1 uncultured Smithella sp.
CTGAAGATTCTTCTTGAATACCGGGACGAGGAAAAAAAGAAAATGGAGAAACAAATCGTTTCCCATGTCAAGAAGTTGGTTTTTCCCTATCTCGACAGAATGGAGAAAATGAAATTAGACGGTGACGCAAAGACCTACCTGAGCATCGTTCGGGGCAATCTCAAGGATTTCATCTCTCCCTTTGCCCATCATCTTTCGTCCAAGTATCTGAACCTCACCCCGACGGAGATTCAGGTTGCCGATCTTATCAAGCAAGGGCAATCAAGTAAGGAGATTGCGGCGCTGATGAAGGTTTCCGCCGATGCAGTCGCCTTTCACCGCACGAATATCCGCAGTAAACTCGAGATATCCGGCAAGAAGATCAATCTCCGCACGTATCTTCAGTCGCTTCCGCTTTAGTGTTTTTTCCCCTGGCGAACAGGAAGGTTGATGTGAATTCAGGATTCCTGTATGAGCGGGCTTGATAACCTGATGCCATGAAGGGTACTCGCAGTCACGCGAGACTTGCACTACGTCTTTTTCATGCAGTGCGTACCTTCAGGTGCGCTTGTCGGTTAATGCTGATTCGATTATCGCGGGAATTTGTTTCCAAAAATAAATAGCCGCATTTTTGGATGCGGCTATTCGTCAATTCTCCTGCTTGCTCCGGAAGATTATCCGGCAAAACTTTCTTCGGCGATATCCATGATGCTCACATCTTCGCTCTTGATGGCTTTGACGATAGCTTCGATATAGGGCAGTTCGTTTTTGATAAAATACTTCGCGCCGGCCAGCTTGCCTGCGTAGAAGGCTGCATCCTTGTCACCCTTGATGAACTGGGACCATTGCGTCGCGTCGTTCGGATCGACGCCTTTCTGCGCGGTCAGGGCGTTGAGTTTATCCCGTGCGATGCCGGCTTCCCAATACAGGAAACAGGCGCAGATCACCCTGCCCATCAGCAGGAGATAGGGATAGGCGTTGCCGACCGGGATCATGAATTTTCCCGCTTTGGCGCATTTGGCAAAGAAGGTTGCCATTTCTGCCATGGTGCTTAAACCGGCCTGGACATCAGGGGCAAGCTCAGGCAGGAGTTCCTGGTAGCGGGTGATGACAGACTGCATTTCGGTGTAAAGCGCCATGAAACAGGCACCCTTGCGCATACCAAGCTTGCGGCCGATCAGGTCGAGGGCCTGGATGCCGTTGGCGCCCTCGAAGATGCAGGCGATTTTTTCATCGCGCATAAACTGCTCAATAGGATATTCCGCGCAATACCCGTACCCGCCATAAATCTGCATGGCGTTGTTGATGACCAGGAATCCGACATCCGAACAGTAAGCCTTGCAGATTGGCGTGAGGACTTCCAGAATGCCGCTCCATTTGTCCTCCGCCTCCTGGTCCTGCGCCGTAAGGATCATATCGCCGCAATAGGAAGCAAAATACATCAGGGCGCGCATCCCGTCCACATGGGATTTCATCCACAGAAGCGTACGCCGGATATCCGGGTGATGGATCAGCGGCACGCGCGGTGCGGCCGGGTTGGCGAAATCCAGCAGTGAAGCTCCTTGAAGTCGTTCTTTCGAATATTGCAGGGCGTGCAGGTAGGCAATGGTTGCGCTGGTGAGTCCCTGCATGCCGACGCCGATGCGGGCTTCGTTCATCATTTTGAACATGATTTTTATGCCCTCGCGTTCTTCGCCCAGAAGTTCACCGTAGCATGCGCCGTTGTCGCCGAAGTTGATCAGGCAGGTGGAACTGCCGTGGATTCCCATTTTTTCTTCAATGCCGGCAATTTCGTAATCGTTGCGCGCGCCCAGGCTGCCGTCGTCGTTGACGATGTATTTGGGAACCAGAAAAATGGAAATGCCGCCTGTGCCCGGAGGATCGCCTTCGATGCGGGCCAGGACGGGATGAATGATGTTTTCAGTCAGATCGTGGTCGCCGGAGGTGATGAAGATTTTCGTTCCCTGAATGCGGAAGGTGCCATCAGACTGCCGGATGGCCTTGGTGCTGATATTGCCGACGTCGGTGCCCGCGCCGGGCTCGGTCAGGCACATGGTTCCCGCCCAGTCGCCTGCGACCATTTTATGCAGGTACTTTTCCTTTTGTGCGGCGGTGCCGTATACCTCGACGAGATGAGCCGCGCCCGCGGTCAGGCCGGGATAGGCGATGAAAGCAAAGTTATGGATAAACCAGTCGTTGGCGGCAAGACGCATGATGCGGGGCAGCCCCTGGCCGCCGATTTCCTGGGGAAACCCCATGGAATTCCAGCCACCCTCACAGAAGAGCTTGTAAATCCGGTGGAAACTTTTCGGCACATGCACCTGCCCTTTTTCCAGACGGCAGCCTTCCCGGTCGCCTTCCTTGAGTGTCGGGAAAATTTCTTCCACGGCGAACTTCTGCGCCTCTTCCAGAATCATGTCGAATGTTTCCCGCGAAAAATCGGCGTAGCGCGGGTGTTCGCAAAGCTTTTCTGCCTGCAACATCTCATACAAAACAAATTTCTGATCCCGTTCATCCAAAATTAAATTTGCCATACAAAACTCCCCCCTCATTCTTTATTTAGTTCAATACACATCTTGGCATGCATCGTCCGTGCTGTTTTTTATCTCTAAACTTTACCGAACCGGTCAGAAGCAGAGCGTATTAATTAATGATCCCCGCCGATTTGAGTTGGCTGATTTCATCTTGCGTGTAGCCGAGCCATTGTTCGAGCAGGAGTTGATTATGCTCGCCAAGTCCCGGGGCCGGCCGGGTTATTTTTCCCGGCGTGCCTGAAAAATGATACGGGATGCCAGGGATGTCGATGGCGCCGTACTGGGCGTGCTCGACGATCTGGAACATGCCCCGCGCCCGCAAATTGGCGTCGTCGTTGACCTGATCTACGGAATAGGCGACGCCGCAGGGGATTTTTTTGTCTTCCAGTATCCGGACGATCTTGGCCGACGTATGCCGACCTGTCCATTCTTCAATGAGCGCGACTGCAGCCGCGTGATTGTTGACCTGAGCGATCAGGTTGTTGAAGCGCGGATCGGTTGCCAGCTCCGGGTGATTGACGATTTCGGCCAGATCGCGCCATTGCCGGGGGGTGACGGACACGATGGCCACTTTACCGTCCGTAGCCTTGAAGAAACCATAGAAGGGCATGCGGTCTTTCGAATTCATCACCTCGGCCGGTTTTCGTCCCAGCATCTGCGTGGCCTGATCCACAAGGGGCACCATGGCCCGGTCGATCATGGCCCGGTAATTATTGAAGTAGAGCACATCCTGCATGGAGAGATCGATGAACTGGCCCTCGCCGGTCTTCATCCGATGGATCAGAGCCATGCAGATGGCCAGCGCGGCATAACCACCGCTGACCAGATCGCCCCAGTAATTGGCGGGCGGCATCAGGTTTTCCAGGTCGTTCCAGAAGTGTCCGGAAGTGGCCTGGGCAATAATGTCGAAGGCGGCCCGCTCCGGATTGACGCCTGTGCTCCCGAATCCGGAAATGGCAATATAGATAATATCCGGTTTTACCTGACGGATGTCTTCATATCCCAAATGACTGTTTTCCATGGTTCCGGGAATAAGGTTGTGTACGAAGATATCGGCGGTTGCCGCCAGGCGATGGATGATTTCCTGCCCCTGCGGCTTTTTCCAGTCCAGGGCGAGGCCGTACTTGTTGCGGTTCAAAATTGAATAGTTGCGCTCCGCCCCTGGCATCAGGCTGAAGATCAGGCGCAGGGTGTCGCCTTGGGGCGGTTCGATCTTGATGACTTCCGCTCCCATATCGGCTAAAATCTGCGTACAGCGCGATCCTGAGATAAACTGTGTAATGTCGATAACCCTGGTTCCGGTGAATATGTCCATGTCCGCATCTCCTTCTGGTTGTGTTGTGTTCCTGATCAATAGAGCAATCCCGCCTTTTTGGCATCATGTCTCAACTGATCCCGGAACGCGGGATGAGCAATTGCGATAAGCGCTTCCGCGCTCTGGCTGAGACTCAGGTCCATAAGATCGGCAACGCCATATTCGGTTACCACGCATTGCACATCCGTGCGGGGGGTGGTGACGATTGTGCCCAGGGGCAGCGCCGTATTGATTCTGGAAACAAGCCCGTTTTTAGTCTGGGCGGTCGAAAGCAGTGCGATGAACGACTTCCCGCCCCTGGACAGGGACGCGCCGCGGACGAAATCCAGTTGGCCGCCGGTTCCGCTGTACATCGTGAATCCGATGCTTTCCGAACCGACCTGTCCCATGAGATCGACGCACAGCGCATTGTTAATGGAAATGAAATTGTCGATTTTGGCGATCGTCTCCGGCGCACAGATCTGGTAGATGGGAAGCATGGTGACCATGGGGTTGTGATCCATAAAATCATAGAGCGCCCTCGGCCCCACCGCGAAGCTGCACACCATGGTTCCCGGCTGGTAGTTTTTTCGTGCGCAGGTGATCACGCCCTTCTGTGCCAGAACCATCATGGAGTTCGTCAGCATCTCGGAGTGCACCCCCAGATCCTTCTTGCATTCCAGGAGAAAGCCGACGGCATTGGCAATCTTGCCAAACCCCAGTTGAATGCAAGCGCCGTCGGGAATGCGTTCCACAATGTGGGAAGCCAGTTGCCGTTCCTCTTCCCCGATCGGGGCATCCGGGATTTCAACGAGGTCGTGGTCCTTCTCGCAGATCATGTCAACCTGGCTGACGTGGATATGTGCCTCCATTCCGTTGACAAAGGGGGTTTTGCGGTTCACCAGCACGATGACCCGTCCGGCGTAGCGCGAAATAATCGCGTTGCTGAAGGTGCCCTGCGGCCCGAAGCTCATGTAGCCTCGCTCGTCGGGCACTGAAACTTCATAAATCGCCACATCGTAGTGACGCCGCGGGATGACTTTATCGACTTTGGAAAACTGGTACGGCCGGATCCTGATATTGCACTGGGGCATGAACATGCGCTCGAGGGGACCCAGGAAACCGGAATGATGGGTGATGTGACCCTGGTATTCCGCCTTAAGGTATTCGAAGGGATACGTCAGAAGTCCCGAAGCGATATGAACATTTTCCAGCTCTTTATAACGAGCGCTGACGGCGTTGATGATATCGATGGGACAGCTCGGCCCCGCCGACGTAAAGATAATATTGCCTGATTGGATCGATGCTGCAGCCGTTTCCACGGAGACCAGTTTGCTCTGATATTCTTCCTGCCAGGTCATAGAACCTCCTCATCGGGTGAAGTGAATTGTGGGTATCCATTAGCGTCAAATCCAGGAAAATGACAATAGGGAATGAAAATGAGTAATTTGGTAGGATTAAACTACTACTAAAGACTCCGGTCAGGAAAACATATTATGATTGAAAATCTTTCCATCCCCATTATCTACCTAAATTGTCCTTTAGAAAATCACCCATAACCTTAACAATTTTTTCAAACGGTTCTCCGACATAAGGATCAAAATGGTTCATCGGCAGACTTATATATTGGGCGTTCTTCATCTTATCGGCCATCTTCTTCGGTCCCGTCGGCGGGAACAGCGTATCCGTCTCTGCGCCAATGATCAGCGCAGGGCAGGTAACCTCTTTGGCGTAACGGATTGGCCTGTAAAAACCCATCGTAAAAATTATATTTGCGGGACAGAAATTATCTTTTTCAAATTCCTTTTCGTCAACTTCCACCAGTTTCAGCAGCCCCGACATAGTATCCGGCTGGCACATCATGGCAAATGCTTCGCCCGGTCTTCCCGCAATACGCACATTGTGGCGATCTTCAGTAAAGAGAGATACGAATGCATCGGCTAAACCATGATAGGTTCCCTTAAGCGAAAATAACGGATCCGTTTTCATATAGTACCACGTTGTGGACATACCGTCCGTGAAAGGAACCTGTGATATGACTGCCCGTATTTCAGGATGCTTTGCAGCTTCCACAATGACGTGACCTCCGCTGAATGACGTGCCCCACAGGGCCATCCGTTTTGCATCAATAACGTCCAGCGTCTTCACATAGGCAATAGCCGCGTCCCAGTCCTGCAAGTGACGCGTGGGATTTACATAGTTGCGGGGCTTGCCTTCACTGTCGTTGAATCCGCGATAATCAAAAACAAAAACCGCCATACCCATTTTGGCAAAATGTTCGGCATAGGCCGGCAGACGCATCCATCGTTGACCGCCGAATCCATGTGCCATAACCACAATGGGCGGCTTTGATACGCAGGCGGGCAGATACAGCCAGGCCTTTAAGTTATCTCCCTTGCTTAAAAAAGTCTTTTCCATCCTTGTAAATGGTGAAGATGCTTCCGGCAATGTATTTATTTGGGAAGGTGCTGCCTCTGCCTGACACATCGAAAAAGGAATTAACAGCAATAAAAAAACGATGTAAAAATACTGAAACATTTTAAATCATCCTTTCATGATTTATGATTTTTCAACAAAATATGAAATATGATTCATATTGTCAAGCATAATATGAAACTAATTTCATTTATTGCTTGATTTATCTCCTTTTCTGATTGATAAGGAGACAGGAGATAAGCCGTGTCGGAACAAAAGAATCAAGCCAGAACCCCAACACAGCAACGGGGCATAGAAACTAAAAAGAAGATTATCGAAGCTGCCGAAGCGCTTTTTGCAGAAAAGGGGTACCATAAAACAAATGCCATGGAAATTGCGGCCAGGGCCGGTGTCGCAACCGGAAGCTTTTACGGCTATTTTAATAATAAAAAAGAAGTCCTGATTGAAATGATCAGGACTTTCTATGCCGCTGCCACAGAAAAAGTCATCAATTCATATCATGTACAGGAACGGGATAACGTAACCGATAACTATCGGGAAGGGAAAAAACTTGTTCGTCACATGATCACGGCTCTCTATGCAGCCCATACCATAAACCCCTCTTTGCACAGAGAATTCATCGCAATGGTGATGCTGGACAGGGAGATCGAAGCTATCAGCCGCGAAGAAGATCAAAAAATAATTACCGCAATGACATCCATTTTTAACGCCTATCAGGAGCACATCCGCGTGGCAGACACCGAGGCTGCGGCGATTCTTCTACACAGAGTCAGCGAGGCAATGATTCACTCCATCAGGATTATGGGAACGGATATTGACAGCAGCAGACTGCTGACAGAACTGGAAGACATGGTCTCCAGATATATCCTGGTGGAAGGGTGATGCCGCTGTATGGTAAGGACGGTTCCCGATAAAGGAACCATTGCCTTGCAGGTATGCCGTTCATTACGGAACGGAATATTTCAGAAACGGGTGGGTACGAAAGGAACGCCATGTCGGTGTCCATCACAATTGAGAAGGTCACGAAACGGTTCGGAGATCATGTGGTGCTGAAAAACATCGATGTCCGGATCGAGGCGGGGGAAATGTTTTTCCTGCTGGGTCCGTCGGGATGCGGCAAGACCACGCTGTTGCGGGCCATCGCCGGGCTCAACGGGCCTGACGAAGGCCGTGTCCTGGCCGGAGATCGCGACATAACCCGTCTGCCGCCTCACGTGCGCGACATGGGCATGGTCTTCCAAAGCTACGCCCTGTGGCCGCACATGACGCTGCGCGAAAATGTTTCCTTCGGTCTTGAAATGCGCGGAATCAAAAAATCCGCATCCGCCCCGCGCGTGATGCATGCGCTGGAATTGGTCAAGCTGGCCGACCGGGCCGATTCCAAACCCAACGAACTGTCCGGCGGCCAGCAGCAACGAGTCGCTCTGGCGCGCGCACTGGTCATTGAGCCGCAGTGCATCCTCCTTGACGAACCCCTCTCCAACCTCGATGCCAAACTGCGCCTTGAAATGCGAACCGAAATCCGCCGCATCTGCAAGGAAGCGAATCTCACGGCCATCTACGTCACCCACGATCAGAAGGAAGCGCTGTCCATTGCCGACCGCATCGCCATTCTCGACAAGGGCAATCTGCTGCAGGTGGGCACACCGCAGGAAATTTATTCACGACCGAAAACACGTTTCATTGCCCAGTTTATCGGTGAGACAACCTTCATCGAAGGCCGTTTATGCAAGATGCACAACGGGCTTGCCGAAATCGAAACCGCCGCAGGCCTGTGGACAGCGGCGACACAGGATCATTTCGCGGCGGAAGAGCAGGTCTGTCTGTCCATCCGTCCCGAAGCCGTCCGGCTTCACACGGACCGGACGACGGGAAGCAATCTGTTTCAGGGGCAAATGCACGGCACGATCTATCTGGGTGATGTTGCGCAGCATCTTGTCGAGCTGAAAGGCGGCGTAACGTTGAAGGCGATGGAGGTGCGTCCCCGTCTGGTCGCCCGCGATCACATCCTTGCTGAAACCCGCCTGTTTGTTGATCCACAGGATATCCAGGTGCTGAAAATTTAAGGAAACGTTATGCGTAATCTGGCCATTGCATTCATTCTGGCCGCGTTGGTGGCTCTGCCGTTTGTTTTCCGGCAGGAGGCAGACGTGCGGGGCTGGAAGGATGGCGACCCCGTGCTGGTGGTGATCACACCAATGAACGAGGCAATCCGCTATGAGTTTGCACTGGCTTTCTCACGCTGGCACAGCGAAAAATACGGAACACCGGTCAAGGTGGACTGGCGCAACATCGGCGGAACGACGGAGATCTCGCGCTACCTGACCAGTGAATTTGTGTCGGCTTTCCGTGCATGGTGGACCGGTCAGGGAAAGCCCTGGCCGGCTGACGGCGCGGCCGTTATCCTGAACCCCTCCTTCAATCCGGACGAAAAGCCGGAAGGGATGAGCAAGGCGGATTTTCCAGCCCGGCGTGCAATGTACCTCGCCTTCCGGAAAACGGACAATCCCGGAAAATTTTCCAGCCGTATCGACATGGTTTTCGGAGGCGGTGTGTTCGACGCCCGGAACGCAACCAGACAGGGCCTGCTTGTGCCGGCATGGAAATCGGGCGATATTCCGCCCGGACTGCTGGCGACTCCATCCGGCGAGGAACTGATCCCGACAGGACTCAGCGGCGAAACGTGGCACACCCCGACCTATTACGGCACAACATTGAGCACTTTCGGCATTTGCTGGAATCGCGACCGGATGCGCCTTCTGGGGATCACGCAGGAGCCGCGGCAGTGGGAGGATCTTGCCGACCCGCGCTGGTTTGGCACGTTAGGACTGGCAGACCCGACAAAAAGCGGCAGCATTGCCAAAGCATTTGAAACCATTGTTCAGGTCGAATGCCGCAAAGCTGTCGAGGCGGCAGGGTTCGGGCCTTTCATTGACGCATACGAGGCAAAGATCGCGGCGGCCGGGCTGCCCGCAGGACAGATGCCGAATGGCGTGCCGGTAAAATACCAGCAGGCCGTCGAAAAAGGATGGGCAAACGGGCTTAGCCTGCTCAGGAAGATCGGAGCCAACGCGCGCTACTTCACCGACAGCGCCAGCAAAGCGCCGCTGGATGTCGGCATGGGCAATGCGGCAGCCGGACTGTGCATTGATTTTTACGGCCGCTTCGAAGCACAGGTTGCCAACGGCGGACGCAAAAACGGAGCCATGGGCTATACAACACCGCGCGGCGGTTCCGGTGTCAGCGCCGATCCGATTGCCCTGCTGCGCGGCGCGCCGCACCGCGAAACGGCTGTACGGTTTATCGAATTCCTGCTGAGCGATGAGGGACAAAGGCTTTGGTGCTACCGGACAGGAGAACCGGGCGGTCCGCAGAAATACGCCCTCCAGCGTTTCCCGATTCGGCGGGACTTCTACCCTTCGGATAATCCGGCATTCCGGAAAGCCTATGAACGGCACCGCAGCCACACAACGGATGATCTGAGTCAGCCGACACTCAACATGTATCTGCTGGCGCGTGAATACGTCTATCATCCCCGCTGGACAGCGGGACACTTCGGCATCCTGCGCGACCTGGTCCGCGCCATGTGCATCGACTCGGCTATTGAACTGCACGCGGCGTGGCAGGCCATCATCAAGGCGGGTGGTCCGTCAGCCTGCCCGAAGGCCATGCAGGCGTTGGAGAGCCTGCCGCAGTCGCCGGAACCGCTGACATGGACCTCGGGCCTGACCTTGTCCAACCGGCACAACCGGCTTGATCTCCTGCGGGAGTGGACGGTTCAGTTCCGTACGCAATATGCCGTGGCCGAACATCTGGCCAAAGCGGAAGCGGAGTCCCGGCCATGAAAACACGCACGGCATGGTTTATTTTCGGATCGGTTACAGCCCTCCTGAGTGTCCTGTTTATCTGGCCGCTGTGGAAAGTCGTCTCGGGCGGTTTCTGGGTGGACGGACATTTCACGCTGCGCTACCTGCTGGGTGTGTTTGATAATCCGATTTACGTGGAAGGACTGTTCAACAGCCTGAAACTTGCTTTGGGAACCACCGGTCTGGCGATGCTTGTGGCACTGCCGCTGGCGTGGATCGCCAACCAGTTCGAGTTTCGCGGCAAGACGGCGTTTTCCGCCCTGGTGCTGGTGCCGATGATTCTGCCGCCGTTTGTCGGCGCCATCGGATTCCAGCAGATGTTCGGCGCCTACGGGATGGTAAACGCGCTGTTCGGCTTCGGCGCCCGCGACTGGCTGGGCGGCGGGCAGTACGGGGGCGTGGTGCTGCTGCAAACCCTGTCGCTCTATCCGATTCTTTATCTCAACGCAGTGGCTGCACTTTCAAACATTGATCCGGCGATGGAGGAGGCCGCCGCGAACCTCGGCTGCACGCGTCTGCGCCGGTTCTTCCGCATCACGCTCCCGTTGATGATGCCGGGTCTGTTTGCGGGCGGCACGCTGATCTTCATCTGGAGCTTCACGGAACTGGGCACTCCGCTGATCATGAACTACACGCGTTGCGCTCCCGTGCAGATTTACGACTCGCTCAAGGAAATCGGATCAAACCCCTTCCCTTACGCACTGGTAACGGTCATGCTGATGGCCAGTACGGGACTCTACGCCGTAAGCCGCTGGCTCTTCGGCGGAAAGGCTTACGCGATGCAGAGCAAAGCCGTCACACAGGCAACCACAAGGCGTTTAACGGGATGGCGGGGCCTGCTGGCGGCACTGCCCTTTGCCCTGGTCACCGGTTTTGCCCTGCTGCCGCATCTGGGCGTGGTGCTGACCAGTTTTTCCGCACCGGGAAGCTGGTACCAGACCATTCTGCCTTCCGTATGGACGGGCGACAACTACATCGAGGCTCTCGGACACAACATGACGGTCAGCAGCATCCGCAACAGCATCCTGTTCTCATCGCTGGCGGTGTGTTTCGATATTATCATCGGCATTGCCATCGCCCTGGTGGTGGTGCGCTCGAAGATTCGCCTGCGCGGCGCGCTGGACGCGCTGGCCATGATTCCGCTGGCGGTGCCGGGATTGGTGATGGCTTTCGGGTTTCTGGCTGTCAGCTCATGGCTTTCCAACCTGAAGGGCTTTGCGGACGCGGGATGGTGGCTGCAACTGGTGGATGTGCGGACGAACCCGACGCTGTTTCTGGTGCTGGCCTACTCCGTGAGGCGCTTGCCTTACATGGTGCGAAGCGCCGTCGCCGGTTTGCAGCAGACCAGCGTGACCTTCGAGGAGGCCGCGTCAAATCTGGGCGCCTCCCCCGCAACAACCCTGAAGCGCATCACCCTGCCGCTGATTTTTGCGAACCTGATCGCCGGCACGCTGCTGACATTCGCCTTCAGTATGCTGGAGGTCAGCGACAGCCTGATGCTTGCGCAGCAGGCAAGCTACATGCCCATCACTAAAGCAATCTTCGAGTTGTTCCAGTTTCTGGGCACGGGGCGTTACGTGGCCGCCGCGCTGGGCGTGTGGGCCATGGCATTTTTAACGGCGACGATCGTCGGCTGCAGTCTGCTCATCGGGAAGAAACTTGGCGCCATCTTCCGTCTGTAAGTCCATTGTCGCTTCAACGTGCCACTTCCTCATTGGCAGCAGGATGATCCTTTTCAACAGAACTTCATTAATCCCACTGGGTAATACAACCCCATGGTGGCAAATTTATTGCGATACATTGGGGCATAATACCACACCGATGGGGCAGGGCATTATAATCATCGATATTATCATTCCTGTAAATAATCATTATTGTTTTATATTAATTACTTATGAAAAGTCTCAAAACGTTCACCGCAACTGGCACATTTACTGCTTTTACCACAATACTTCACCATTTATATGACCATCAGGAGGAAAGGCATGAAAAACACGGTTCGGTTTACGAAAATGCACCTAAGGAGTTATTCAACTTTTTACAAACAACTTTTAGTCACGCTGATCGTTGCATGCCTGGGATTTGTCGGGACACCTGCAGTGA
>CAYOPU010000044.1:12312-13565 GCA_964405915.1 uncultured Smithella sp.
CTTTTAGTCACGCTGATCGTTGCATGCCTGGGATTTGTCGGGACACCTGCAGTGAGCCAGGCTGCCGGTATTTCGTTGAACGCCAGCGGCATCTATAAGGCGACGGCTGATGACGGCAGCTCGATCTACCTGTATCGCTATGCACCCTATACAACCGGAACCCCCAAATTCCGCACCACCGGCACACCGGTGGTTGTCTTCACAGGCATCTGCATGAACATGAACCAGTACCTTTCCGTTACGCCCCCCGAAATGAAAAGTGCCTATAGCGCTCTTTCTCTTCCATACATTGTCAGTGCTCCGGAATGGGCATTGAATTCTTCAAAAACCGACTTTGAACCATATATCAAAGCCGACAAAATGCGTTATTACAGTCTGGCACATTACCTCTGGCTTCAGGGTTTTGATCCGTGGTTTGTCAATTACCGGGGCACGGGCCGCGGCGCGGTAAAAAGCAAGGGAACAAGCCCCAATGGCATAAACACGCTTGACACCTGGGCAACACTGGATACGCCTGCTGCCATTGCCAAGGTCAAATCGGTCACCGGCAAGAAGATGTTCATCGGCGGACACAGCACGGGCGGCCTGGTAAGCTATGAGTATCTGCAAGGCGCATATCTGGATTACGGCCCCATCAACACAGCCAGCGCGAAAAAAGCATTCTATCAGTTAAACTATTCGCTGGGAATTATGCCTCACGTCAAGTCCAGCGCAGCACTTGCCAAAACCAGAAACGCGGATATCAAAGGCTTTATCGGTCTGGACCCGGCCGGCATGCCGCCACTGCCCAATCTTCTGAACTCGAATTTTTTCTGGACGCTGGTAGGCTTGCGGTTATATCTGCCGCTGGATGATATTTCAGATAATTTAATCTCGTTGTTCCCGGAGAAACCTTTAGTCGGTTTACTGGAAGGCGTATTTGGAATGATTAACAAAGCGGCGGCAAAGGATTCTGCGACAGGCGACTTTTTTGGCTATCTGAACTTCTGGGTAGTCGAGGACATGGATCCCATTATGGAGGATTGGACTGTACGCTACAGTATCGGGGGTGCTGCAATACGCGCCTTTGGACATTACATGGACATGGGTTTGCACAACACGATCCGTGAGCATTATCTGAACGGTTCGGAAAACTATCTGTCATCCAAGTTGACCAAAGGTGTGGGCGGACCCGCTTCAGGCGACGGGTATTACTACTACAGTGCAAATATGTCGCGCATGACCGTCCCGCTGATTGTTTTTTCGTCAACCGC
>CAYOPU010000045.1:0-13451 GCA_964405915.1 uncultured Smithella sp.
GGGGGATTTTCAAGTGGCCACAGGTGGGGGATTTTGGGTGGCCACCCGGGATCAATGGCGTAATCCGACTCCAACCGTGTGATTTCGATCGAGTCAAAAGACGCAGCCAAACATCAGTCTGCGCTGAAAATGAGCAATCAGATCACTATCTGGCAGTATCAACAATTTTTCGTACTTTTAGTTTTAACAGGCTATCAATCCGGGAATCAGTAAACCATGTGCTCAGGGAGTCACAATAACTCTCTGAGCACATGGAAGAAACTTCATTTCATACGTACTGGAGAACTATCATTTAATTTGGCAACCTATACTCAATATGTAATTTGGGAGTTTTATACTTTGTCTCATCACTACTACACACACCATCACAAGACCAAACAATCTTACTTTTATTTTCAGCTGATCTTCCATCATGATCATCCCAGAATAAAACGACTGCATTACCTGAAGACCAGCCAGGTTGGCTAATAATTTCTTTAATAATGGATTTAATATCAGGCGTGGTATATGCAGTTTCTGCTGTCCAGTCTTGTTGTATATCCCAAGTCACCTGTGCACCTGTTCTTTGCCGCCCCCGGTAATTAGCCACATTAGAAAAAGTTGCCGCATTAAGCGCTTTTTCTCCTATGATACGCGATTTCACCTCTGCCATCACCGTGTCTGCACTCGAAGTAAAAGTAAGATATGCTTTCGTTATGGTTGCATTGTATGGAATGGTCACATTTGGAAACCTCATGCCACTGCCATTCCGCCAAAGTCCAAAGCCAGAAAGATCTCCGGCACCGGTCTGAGTAAAAGTTGAATCAGCTACCCAAACACTACCATTACTGTCAACACTGTAAACATGTATGTCATCCGCCGATGCAGAAATTGGTATATCAACTTTATTAACCGGGTTCAGGATATCGTTCCAACTTAGATTGATAAAACGTAGTGTATACAAGCCGGGATCTGTGCCAGCATAAAAATAATTACCATTATTATTACCCATGCGCGTATAGGACAACATTAACCCGTCAGTATCACCGGCAACAGAAAGTCCGGGATGTACGCCTATTCCCACTCCATAGTATTTGCATTTATAAATATCGTAGTAATTCTTACCATCTTCACCTGTCGTCACACAAGCGTCACTGAGGGCATAATCTCTCTCGAGATCAAAGGTCGTGATATCAACTGTATCATTCCATAGTGTGAATGGCCCTGTCGGACCATTCACACTTTTGTAGAATTTGAATATACCATCGACTTCATTGTAAATACTTCCGACCAGGATGTATTCGTTGTTATTACTAGGACTTTTAACAACTCCCGCGCATCCGGAATCCCTGATGCATTCACCGTTTGCATTTGTTTCACGACAGGCAATGTTTGTTGCATATTTCGAATCATTAACCCAGGAACCACTGCTGTAATAGCTCCAATTATCGATATTCTTAAAGTCTTCGGCTGTTGGAGTTGGAAAATGGACCCGGGCCAGGATGAGATCCGTAAAGTGATGATAATAAGGATTAGGAGTCCCGTCGGGCAGTATGTCATGGTTATCTCTTTGGCCGTAAACATAGACATATTTGGTTGTATCATAGTCCGGGGCTTTCATTATGAATCGCCATGTAATCGAAGCATTACTTGTTTCCAGAGAGTACTGTTCGGGAGTGCTTGTCGTCCAGTTATCCTTTAAAGCTTTTCCCCAATTCAAATATGGCTGATTGACATTTTTAACAATTGCCACAACGCTTTTTTCCACGTATTCCCAATCCCAGCCATACAAGTGCACAGGAGAAAGCATTACCACCAAATCATTCCCGATAACCACGCCATGCAGAGGCCACATGGCAAGTTTATCGCCATAAGAATCGTGTTGTCGTGTGGTATAGACGTGCGAAACACCGGATTTTGAATATTCCCACAAATTATACAACAAATAGCCATTCCCATCATCTGTGTTGTCAACACCGCCTGCATAAACATAACCAATCGGCGCTTGAGTCTTATCAGGATTCTCATCCATATCATAGTCTGCCGGTTTTTGTTCACTGGTGGATAAGATCATATCACTCAGATTGCTGGTATAGTATCGATACAGTGCGTTTCTATTCGAACCACTGCTTTTCATAATCCAGAATGCAACACGCTGATACACAAAATAATCATTCCCGCTAATCTTTAAGTCATCTGATTTTTTTTGTACTGTTGTGTAGTAACTCGCATTTGTATTTTTATTGTAATATTCATAGACGGGTATCAAATCACTATTTCTCGTTTCAGAGCTCGTTGTTGTATTATAATGCAATGCCTGGCCGGTCCATGGTGAACGATAAACGCTTGCAATACTGTTCTGAGTCCTCGTAAATCCTGATCCATCGTAACCGCGCGCAGCTATGCGCAAAGGATGCAAATCAGATAAATCACTGGCGCTACTGGTGTCCATTAGCAATGGCATCCATGAATAATTAAAAGGGTTTATCTCTGATTGTACCGATGTTTTTGCCCCCCAATCAAACAGAGGGTTATCAACGGCTTGCCTGGTATTTGTACTCCCATGCGATGTAATTGCAAAAAAATTACCAAAACGGTTAGCACCATCGGCATAAGTGCGTTGATTTGATGAATCAATCCCGGAAATAATGGAATCACCAAATAGCCACATTTTTCTGTTTGAATTGGCACAATCAGCACAGTACGGAAGATCAATTTGTATACCCAGATCTCCGCCAGTCCACCGGTTTATATATATGTCTCCGTCTGCATTTTTGGCACCATTGTACTGCTGCTGAAAAACATAATTCCAACTGTTCGACTGCACAACGTATGGATCATGATTGTTTGCATAAAGAAATGTGACGTTATTTCCTTCTGAACACGCCCCTGCCCAACCGATCCAGTCAGATGTTGAACTCTGGTTTCTGGCATAATAACCTGCTATACAATTTTTTTCTTCATCGTTGTATGTCACCGATTGGTAAGTAACATGAGCATCATCAGTCACCATGCCTCTGACTTTTGCCTGATACCTACCATCCTGTAAAAGGAGCCAGCAATCAGCAGGTACTACAGCAGTTAAACTTGACCTGTAGAGGGAGTAAGGTTCGGAAGACGGATCAGGATCTTTACCTGTAAGTTATGCAATTTTATCTGTCTTTCCTTTGGCGAAAGTTTGCCATGTAGTCGTATTATTTTTTGTGATTTCGCATTGCAGTTCCACATCCTGGTCGGAAGCAGTCCAAAACACATTGTATTGTTTTGCTTCCCACGTGTTACCGATATTCGAACCATTTGACACATCCCAAAGACACCCTGAAGCCATGAAAACAACCAGTAAAACCGAAAACATTTTCACCCATTTCCCCATTATCCTCTCCCCCCCTCTTCTTTGAATTAAACAACGCACATCATTGTGCCACTGCTTCCTCATAACCCCCAACCCATTTTCAACAACTCGATAATTGCAGCCTGATACAACGACGCATTTTTTACAAAATCGATTCATGAATATCAATGTGTCATTGTTTGTCCGCCACGCCCCATTTTCCCGTAATTGCCAAGAACGATATAAAATAAACAAGCAAAGACAGGAGCAGCACGGCATTAAAACCGAAATTCATGGATAAGATGACAGCCAGAATTGAGCCGACAACCGTCATGCAACCGTTCACCGCCCACGCCCACGGTATGATTGAAGGATTAACTTTATTAAGCAACTGTATACCGTACGAAAACGGTATGCCGAGAAGAAAACTGACAGGGGCAAGAATAATAATGCAGACCAGCATACGCACATACTTTGGCCACACAATCCATGAAGCAACCATGAAAGGAGACAAGACAACAAACAGACCAAGCAAAACCGTCAATCCGACCGGTATTAGCCACACTTTCGGGGTTGCAGCATAAAACCACCGCCGGGAAAGCATGCTTCCCGCACCGGCAAATACCAGCATGGAAAAAAGCGTCACCGTAATCGAATACAGCGGATGCCCGAGAAAAAGAACCAGCTTCTGCATGAGGACTATCTCAATGGAAATAAATCCCAGGCCAAGCCCGGTAAAATAGACAAGATACCGCTTCAGGTATGAACGATCCATGCTTTTCCTCATAAACACGACCACCGGAAGCAGAATAAAGCTCAGGGCAAGAATCGTGCTCAGAAGAAGCTGGCCGAAAATAAAACGAGGGCTTCCCTGCGCAAAGCTCGGATGTTGATTGAGATTATTATTTGAGGCAAATAAATTCGTCCACTTAAAGTAGTTGAAAAAATAAGGCTGATCATCCGTAGTGGGTGCGATATTTCTCGAAAAATCACGGATGAACTTTTCCTTATCTGCTGTCCTGACAAATTTCTCTTCAGTACTGTTGATGTTTTTCCCTGGGTGATAGACAAACTCAAAGCCCCATCTGTCCGCGAAATCATCCAGCTTGGCAAGCTCATCATTACTGAATTGTCCCTTCTTCAACAGAATGGTTCTTATTGCGCCGTTGCCAAGGCAAACAATGGAACCCTGTAATTTTTCCTGCCCGATGCCGTCACAGGCAGCGAAAATATTTGATAACAGCCGCGTGGTTTCCATGGTGCTTGCGAAACGACTGATGGATATAATGCCGTCGGCACTGAGTTTACCATACATTGTTTTGATGGCTTCAACGGTATAAAGATAGTTTTCAGCCAGAACATATGCCCCCGATGCCAATGACGTCCAGGTATCGATCCCCGACATCTGTATAACATCATATGTTGTTAGATCCCGCATAAGGGCGCTTCTGCCTTCGTCAAAAACAAGCTCGATGTTGGGATCTTCAATGATTGCCCTGGAAAAGTGCGGCAGCACCTTCCGGTGAATGTCAACAATCTGCTTATTGAGTTCAATCCCTTTAATATATTTCGCCCCGTTTATTTTTGCAGCCCAGACATCATTGCCGCCGCCGACGCCTATGATAAAAACGCGGGGCTCCCGCTTGAGCATCGGCCCCAGGCTGTACAGAGATTGTGCGATAAAGCTCAGCGCAGAAGGATTATCGGAAAAATTAAGAATAAACGTGCCGGATGAGCCGTCCTGCTGGATCCATTTTTCATCGGGAATCTGTTTGGAAGCCCCTTTAACCTTCTCATCAAAAGACGATTTTTGCCCAAGGCCGAAAATAAACCTTTTGGCGGGATCAAGATCAATGAGGTCGATTCTGCTGGTAGCGCTCCACTGAGAATAAGTGATATTTTTTTGGAGTGCCAAATCGACTTCGCCGGTTATCGCCATATCGTTTTTGCTCGGCACAGGAAACCATTTGTCTATATTGGGCAGCATGATCAAGCCACAGACACCAAGCACAACTCCGACAACGATAATAACGCGCCTGTAAACATCGGGGCATGCGGCAATCATCGCCAACAGCGCAAGTAGCGTTATAAAAACCATACAGCCTCCAGCGCCGGACTGCCATAACAGCAAGGGGCAAATCAGGCAGCCCAGTCCCGCTCCCAGAAGGTCAACCCCGTATACCGTATTAACATCTGTCGCATTGAAAGTCAGAATAAGGCCGATAACCGTTCCCGCAAAGAAAAATGGAATGGCGGAAACCAGATTGAAAACTGAAAACCGCAACATGGATTTCAGGGAGTTGAAATCCATGGCTTCATCAATTTTATAGTTAATAAGGAAGGCATAGGTAATAATCAGCGACACGATGAAAACAGCAGAAAAAAACCAGATAAATAACCTTTCATGTTTTGCAAATTTCTTTTGCAGAATAAAAATCATGCTGCCGCTTGCTCCAATGCCCAGCAGGCAGTTGCTCACGACAAGAAAACCGAAATGGAAAAACAGGCGCAAGGCACAGATCCTGGTAAGAAGGATTTCAAACATGAGCATGGAGCAGGAAACAAGAAAAATAGTCAGGAAAGCGTAGGTCTTGCGTAATTCCCGATTGGAAGTATTGATTTCAATCATGCATCATCTCCGATTGTTGCATTCCGTCAGGAAAACTTTACGGGTGTTTCGCTTGCCGAATAATCCTTCGTCCCGATTTGCCTTTAGAAATGAAATATTAAATAAGCTGCTTAATTGACGACGCTGTTAGCATAATCATCATGAACGTTCAACATCTTTATCCCCGTTTAACCACTTTTTTAATCGCCCTTGATACGCAATTTCATTTTTAATAAACTGCCGGTGGTTTTTTGCCGTTGACCGCGCGGCAAGGGACTAGGCGTTCCCCTTGATGACAATCTTTCAACATTGCCCATCGGCCGCGGCGAGGTACTTCAGGATGGCTCCGATCTGGCCATCATCGCCGTGGGTTCAACCGTTCATCCGGCGCTGGCGGCAGCCGTAAAGAAAATCCTGACCATCGAAGAAAATGTGCTGGACGGCGGATTTGGCAGCGCCGTGCTGGAACTGCTGGCCGAAAACAGCGTAACGGACTTAACGGTCAGACGGCTGGGCATCCGGGATGAATTTGTCCAGCACGCCACACAGGCCGAGCTGCGCTTGCTGCATGGCCTTGATGATGAGGGCATTCTCCGGGCAGCCAAGGAAATGCTGGGCGATTAGAAAAACATCCCCTGGTTTTAAAATCATGCAGCGTATCATAAACTTTATTTTAAGGTTCAAAATACCCAGGGTTTGTTCTATTGTTGGACAGGCAACAACTCTTAATTCGCTTGACCCATGCCGGATAATGTTTTAAAAATTTTTTATGAATAGAATATCAGGAATAACTGCCATCGATTACGCGCATCGCATTATACGGCGTGACGTCCGTTCGATGGATATTTTTCACAACGATCCTGACGGGAATAAGGATTAACCGTTCAGAGCAGCATCCCCCGGCGGGGAAAGAAGGAGCTAAAATGACAAAGAAATATTTTCTTCAAATAATGATCAACCTGTTTCTGGTTACCCTGATATCAGGCCTTGCTCCGGACAATGTCTTTTCACAAGACAGGATGAGCGCAAGACGGGGAAGGACGGCAATCCCTGCTGAAACGCCGGCTGTTTCCGTCCCCGGTGCCAATGCGGACGCGGCCTCTCTTAAAGCCCCGGCCACAGCGGCCCCCGCGGAAAAGACCTGGTTTGGCGCAACCGTTCAACCCGTGACGGGAAAAGACATGCGGATCATTCATATGCAATATGGCAGGTGGCCGGTTGTTTTTGTTTCGGAAGTGGCAAAAGAAAGTCCGGCGGAAAAAATGGGCATTCAGTTCAACGATATTATTCTTTCCGTCAACTACAAAGACATCAAAACGCCCGGCGAGTTTCAGGATGCCGTTGCCGCTTTGAATCCCGGAGATAAAATCGTCCTGCTGGTCGCGCACGCCGGCGAGAAAGCGCAATACCTATCCGGAACAGCGGGATCTTCCCCGGGTGGGGCTGCAACGGCAGCGGCCACAAAATCCGTCACAGCAGAGTCCGCCACCGTTACGGCTGCCGATATAGCAGCCAAAATTTTTGCGCCCACGGGCAGCGACACGATCAACGTGATCCGTTTATCACCCGACGGCAAAACCATCATTTCCGGAGGAGGGTATAAAAAAGATTCCCTCATCCTCTGGGATATTTCCGCGGGCAAAAAGATCCGCGCGTACAAGGGGCACACGGATGCCGTAAACGCCGTGGCTTTTTCTCCGGACGGCAAAACCATCCTTTCCGGAAGCTTTGATAAAACCGTGAAATGCTGGGATGTCGCCGCGGATAAGGCGATATGGACTTTTTCCGGCCATGAGGCGCTGATTCTGGATGTCGCATTTTCTCCGGATGGAAAATATGCCGCGTCAGGCAGCCGGGACAACACGGTCAGAATCCTGGACGCTGTTTCAGGCCGGGAAATCAGAACATTGTCCGGGCACACGGATGGCGTCAAATCCATCGCATATTCACCGGACGGCACATATCTGATTTCGGGGAGCTTTGATAAGACGCTGATCCTGTGGGATGTCCAAACTGGCGACCGGATCCAGACCTTCACGGGACACCAGTGGCAGATCGCCTCCGTGGCCTTTTCACCGGACGGCAGGCAGATTTTCTCGAGGAGTGGTGATCGGGTCGTCAAAAGCTGGGATGTCGCCACGGGCCGAGAGATCCGGACATTTACGGCGGATGATGTCAATGCCGCCGGGGCGCAAAGCGGCTCGCAGGGAATTCGGGCGGGAACCTTTTCCCCGGATGCGCGCCGCATGCTGACCACAAAGACTTTTGGCGGCGCCATTTCGCTCTGGGATATGGATTCCGGCAGGATCCTGAAGAAGTTTGCGGGTCATTTCGGAAATGTTCCCGCCGTGAGCTTTTTTCGCAACGAAAACTATTTTCTTACGGGAGGACAAGACGGCGTGATAAGGCTTTGGGACATCGATGCCGGCAGGGAAATCGTCCAGTTCGTCAGTTTAAAAGACGGCGAGTGGATCGTTCTCACGCCCGAAGGCTATTATAATTCATCCCTGAACGGCCACAAATATCTCCACATCAAAGTGGGCAACAAAGTCTACGGCATCGACCAGTTCTATGATGTCTTTTACCGTCCGGACATTGTCGCCGCAAAGCTCAAAGGGGATGATATCAGCGGTCTCATCACGCTGACGCTGGAGGAAGCGCTGAAAAATCCTCCGCCGACGGTTGAATTTTCCTCCGTACCGTCACAGACGGACCAGCCAAAAGTCAAGGTCTGCTATCAGGCAAAAAGCACCGGCGGCGGCATCGGCGAGGTGCGGTTGTTTCACAACGTCAAGCTTGTCCAGTCCGACGGCTATTACCGGGAAGTCGCCAAAACATCAACCGGAACAACCCCGCTTGCTTTATTAAACAGCCGGTCGATCTATGCGGATATGAGAAGCCTGCACATCAAGGCCACAACAGACGACGCATCACTCATTTCCAGCAAATCCAAGGGCGATCTTTTTGAAGACTGCAAAGAAATAGACGCCGTCTCCGGCGAGAACGAAGTCAGTGTCTCCGCCTTCAACGGCGGCAACACCGTCCAGAGCTACCTGAAAACTACTAAATTCAATTCCACAATCAGGTCGGAAGAGCCCCGTCTTTATATCCTGTCCATCGGGATTAACCAGTATCGGGACCGCAGCGTCAACCTCAAATATGCCGTCAAGGACGCAAAGGAACTGGAGGAGAAAATCAAAATTCAGTCGGCCACCCTGTATCAACCCCGGAATATTCATTATTCACTCCTAACCGACACAGAAGCAAACAAGACAAATATTATCGGCAAAATTAACGCGCTGGCCGATGCCATCAAGCCCCAGGACAGCTTTATTCTCTTTGTGGCCGGCCACGGCGTGCTGCTGCAAAACCAGTATTACATGCTGACCCATGATTTCAACGGGCAGGCAAGCGACACCTGCATGATCAGTTCCAACGAGATTGTCGAGATGTCCAAGAAAATTAAATCGCTGAGCCAGTTATTCATTTTCGACACCTGCCATGCCGGCGGCGTGGACACGATCATCAGCGGTCTTTACGATGCAAGAATGTCCGTTCTGGCCAAAAAGATGGGGCTTCATATTTATGCCTCGGCCAACGACAAACAGGCGGCCATGGACGGTTACAAAGATAATGGCCTCTTCACCTATACTCTGCTAAACGGATTAAACAATAATAAAGAAGCCGACAAATATAAAGACGGCAGAGTCAGCATCGTGGGCTTAGGGGAATATGCCAGAAAGATGACCACAACGATCTCCAAGGAAATCGGGCATAGCCAGACACCGTTAATCATCAATTTTGGGAAAGACAATTCACTGTATAAATTGCCGTGAACGGCCAGTTGGTGCAACAGGATGATTTTGATGAAGAAAAATCGACATAGCTCCCCTCTTTTCTAAAGAGGGGTCGGGGGTGATTTTAACTCAGCACCGATACTTTTTATAGCCGAACCAAACCCAGACGCCACCCCAAAAAACAAGCGTGGGACCCAGAGTGATATAGAAGAACAGAAATATTTCGCCTTCCCATGGTTTCAGAAAGGCTGCACAACCGGCAATCCAGAAGATCGTGATCAAAATAGCAAGGCGCATCCACCCCGTCAGATTAATTTTCGATGCGGTGTTACCGGTCTGAGGCTGGCGGACGGGTTGCCGCTCTGCCTGGGATGAGGATTTGCGCCCCAACAGACGGGGAATAAAAATTATTGCCGCCGCAACCGCAGCCACAACCAGAATTTCTTGCATAGATACACACCTCACCGCACAGGAACTTTGCAAATCGCCTGCAAATGGTCAGACAAACCAGCGGACGGGCTATAACATAAATCGACCAATAATCCTATTATTTGAAAAATATTCCGCCGTTGAACCGGGGAATGACTGAGCGAATATGCCCGAAACGTTGTGACTCTTGGCGAAATGGAGCATCAGACAGCCGAACTGTTTGAGCCCGCAGAGCGAGTTTTCGGTTGTCGCGAAATGAGCCTTAGAGCCACAGTTGCAGGCCATTCTGAGCGAAGGCATACCCCGGTTCAACGGCAAACGGTCATCACCCTCCCTCAAACCCTACCCTAAAGGGCACACGTCCCCTCAAGGGAGGGAAGAATCTGGATTCCCGCACATGTGTTACCGCCGCCCACATCAATAAAAATCCCCCTTAATCCCCCTTTAGAAAAGGGGGAAGACCGTCGCTTGCAAGATCAGGTCATCTTTGGCTAATTGATCGTATCAGGCAATGCTTTGTTATGCTCTTTGATCAGCGCTTTCTTCGGAATGCCGACTTCGATGATATCCCATGGCAGGATTTCGCCCAAATCTTTTTGACGATAGACGTAAAAGTCGGAATTGATGTTGACGTCTTTCAGTGCCCGCTGCCAGTTGCCGTTCAGGCGATGCACGGCCAGCAGAATATCGCCCACGCGCCGGTCGCCCAGCGACAGGAGCGCCTGCACATAGTTCCATTTCGGCACGTCGGCAATGACGTTGATCTGTTTGTCCCGACGAAACGCATGAACAATCTTTTTAATTTTCCGCCCCACGTCCTGCACATCCGCAAGTTCGCACCATTGCAGCGGCGTCCGGGGTTTCGGAATGAACTGGTTGATGCTGAGCGTGATGCGGCGGAATTTTCGTCTGCCTTCCGTATGGCAAAGTGCGGCATGCTGGATTTTCCTGGCCAGATCAATAATGGCATCAATATCTTCATCGGTTTCCGAAGGCAGGCCCACCATAAAGTACAACCGCAGATTGGACACCTCTTTTTCAATGAGCATCCGGCAGGAATATAGAATATCGTCCATGGTAATTCCTTTGCGCAGCTGATCCCGCAGCCGCTGACTTCCGGCCTCCGGCGCGAGCGCAACCGTATCAATGCCGCCCGCCTTGAGCAACTCCACTATTTTTTCATCCACCCGGTCCAGACGCAGGGAACCGATACCGGCCTGCCCCTGTTGATCCACAATGTATTGACAAATCTTTGCCAGATCGGGATGATCGGAAACCGCCGTGCCGACCAGGCCGATTTTATCCTTCACCATTAAACCGCGATCAATGGCCGACACGATTTCTTCATAACTGCGGAAACGCGGCGGCGCATAAACGTGACCTGCCGCGCAAAACCGGCACAGGTGCGGACAGCCGCGATTGACTTCCACCAGAAACATCTCCGCCATTTCCGAATCAAGGCTGCTAACCACTTCGGTTGTGCAAAAGGCGTTGATATTTTTAACGGGAGAAATCTGAATGCTCTTGGGCAATCCATCCGCAAGCGGCGCGATCTCCTGAATTTTACCGTCGGGGAAATAACGCGGCACATAGAGGGAAGGAACATAAATTCCCGGTATTTTTTTTTGCAATTCGATAAGCAGGGAATTCCGGTCAATCCCGCGGCCCGCGGCATCCGTAAACAGGCGGGCAAACTCAGGCAGAATTTCTTCCGCCTCGCCTAAAATAAAGATATCAAAAAAATCGGCCAGCGGTTCGGGATTCAGCGTGAGCGCAATGCCGCCGCCGATCACCAGCGGATACCCACCCGCGCGGTCTCTTGCTTTCAGGGGGATACCGCCAAGATCCAGTATTTTTAAAATGGCGGGGTAATCGTTTTCAAAAGAAACGGAAAAAGCCAGAATATCAAAATCACGGATGGGTTTTTGGCTTTCCAGGCTAACCGTTTCCACCGCGCCGGCGACGACTTCGGCATCGTCGCCGGCGGGCAGAAACACTCTTTCACAAAGAAAGAAGGGGGGCTCGTTAAATATTTTATAAACGGTCTGGAACCCGAGGTTGGCCATGCCGATCCGGTAAACATTAGGATAGGCCAGGCAAACCGTATGGCCGGTTCCCCAGACTTTTTTCACAAAACCCTGCTCACGGGCTAAAAGGGTTTCGTATTTTTTTTTCTGCTTCCAGTTCATGAACATCTCATGGCCCCTGCCCTTGCGCGCCCGACCGGGACAGCCATGAATAACTTTCTAATCCGCCTGCCGGCGCAGAAACGTGGGAATCTCGATATCGACGTTTTCACTTTCATCGTTGATACCCATCGTCAGCACATTGGCCTGATCGCGGGATTTTTCCTTGCGCATGAAAGCGGGCGTGTTCAAATCTTCTTTCCGGAAACCGCCCAGATGGGCCACATTGGACGGCATCTTTTTCTTCGATAAGTCTTCAAAGCCGGTGGCGATCACAGTAATCCGGATTTCATCCGTCATACTCTCATCAATGACCGTACCGAAAATGATATTGGCGTCTTCATGCGCTTCGGACTGAATCAGGGAGGAGGCTTCATTGACCTCATACAGGCTCATATTCGGCCCGCCGGTGATGCTGAGCAGAATGCCCTGCGCGCCCTGAATGGTGTTGTCTTCCAGAAGCGGCGAGGAGATCGCCCGCTGCGCGGCTTCAATGGCGCGGTTCTCGCCACTGGCCGTGCCGGTGCCCATCAGCGCCATGCCCATGTTGCTCATAATGTTTTTCACGTCGGCAAAGTCGAGATTGATCAGGCCAGGAACAATAATCAGATCGGATATTCCCTTGACGGCCTGGTAGAGGATATCATCCGCTTTTTTGAAAGCGTCCAGCAGCGACAGACCGCGTCCGCCCAGACTGAGCAGCCGCTGGTTGGGAACAACAATCAGGGTATCGACCACATCGCGCAGTTGCACAATGCCTTCCTCGGCCTGTGCATTTCTTTTTTTGCCTTCAAACTGAAAAGGCTTGGTCACGACGGCGACGGTCAGCGCGCCGCACTCGCGGGCCACCTCCGCAATCACCGGCGCGGCGCCCGTTCCCGTGCCGCCGCCCAGGCCCGCCGTGATAAAAATCATGTCCGCGCCTTCCAGTTGCCGGCGGATTTCGTCACGGGATTCCAATGCCGCCTGTTTGCCGACATCCGGATTGGATCCGGCGCCCAGCCCCTTGGTCACTTCCGCGCCAATCTGGATTTTCACGGGCGCATCGGACGCCCCCAGCGCCTGGGAATCCGTGTTCGCGATAATAAAATCGACGCCCCGGAGAGAATACGAAATCATTG
>CAYOPU010000046.1:0-13103 GCA_964405915.1 uncultured Smithella sp.
TCCCCCTGGACCCGCGCGTGTCACGGATGATTATTGAAGCGAAAAAAGAAGGATGTCTTAATGAAATCGCATTGATCGCTGCGGCATTGAGCATCCAGGATCCCCGTGAACGGCCCTATGATAAAATCGATCAGGCCGCAGCCGCGCATGCTCAGTTTGCGCACCCTGAATCGGATTTTCTCACCTATCTGCAAATCTGGAACCGGTATTCCGATTCGCTCGAAAAAATGGAATCACAGGGCAAGTGGCGGAAATTCTGCCGTGATCATTTTCTTTCCTACCGGCGGATGACGGAATGGCGGGATATTTATCATCAGATCCTGGATATCACCAGCGGCAAAAATATTGCGCAAAAACATCGAAAACCGGCAAAGATCGAAATTGATCAGGCGATTTCCGACAAGATTCACCGCTCGATTCTTGCCGGTTACCTGTCCAACATCGCCCAGAAAAAAGAAAAGAATTTTTACACGGCGGCGAAAAGCCGGGAGGTCATGCTTTATCCGGGCTCCGGCCTTTTCAATCGCGGTGGACAATGGATTGTCGCCTCGGAAATCAGCCTGACCTCCCGCGTTTTTGCCCGCAATGCGGCCAATATCAACAACGAATGGCTGGAAGAACTGGGCAGGGAGCATTGCCGTTATACCCGCTGGGCGGCGCATTGGGAGAAAAACCGCGGACAGGTCGTCGCTCTGGAAAAAGTTACCCTGTTCGGTCTGACGATCATTGAGCAGAGAACGGTGGCTTATGAACGGATCAATCCGGAAGAAGCCAAGCAGATATTCATCCGGGAGGCGCTGGTGGCGGGCGAAGTCCCGCGCAGGCTTCCTTTCCTGGAGCACAATCTCTCCCTGTGGGAAAACACCAGGGCCATGGAAGACAAGCTGCGCAAACGCGGCATCGCCGTTGATGAAGAAGCCATCGCCCGCCTCTATGATCAGAGATTGCCGCTGATTTCGGACATCCGGACTCTGCAGAAGCTGATCAAAGACCGGGGCGGCGATGATTTTCTGCGTTTTCAGGAAGAAGATTTCATCGCCGAAGCTCCCGATCCCGACGACCTTTCGCAATATCCCGATCAAATTAAAATCGGCGGCACGGCGCTTTCCTGCCGGTATCGTTTCGAACCGGGACGCGCGGCGGACGGCGTGACCGTCTCGGTGCCTCTGGGACTGCTTGCCAAAACCGCCTCGGATAATATTGAAAAGCAGCTGCCGTCTTTGCTGGAGGAGAAGGTTTTGTGCATGCTGAAATCGCTGCCTAAAAACGTCCGGCAAAAGCTGCCGCCCGCGGTTCAGATTGCCAAAACATTCAGTGAACAGACGGATGTTGAGGAAAACGCTTTGCCGATGGCCTTGAGCAAGCTTTTGCAGCGGGAATATCGCTTGATGGTGCCGGTTGATTCGTGGGCGCTGGACAAACTGCCGCCTCATTTGAATGTCCGCTACCGGGTAATTGATGATCAAGGCATCGAAGTCAAAAGCAGCCGGAATATCGGAGAACTGCAAAAAGAGCTGACCGAAAAAATCCAGCGGACCTCAATGGATGCTTACCGCCGGCAATGGGAAAAAGATGCCATCACAAGTTGGGATTTCGGCCCGCTTCCTGAAAGCATTGAACTTACGGGAAAACACGGGCTGACCGGTTACGCGTATCCCGCTCTGCAAGCCGCGGACGGCGTCATTAATCTCCGCCTGTTTGCCGATCCGCGGGAAGCAGCCGCGAGCCACCTTCAGGGCGTCGCCGCGCTTTATGAGATTTTTTTCGCGGATAAGCTCAAACAACTTAAAAAAAATATCACGCTGGGCGGAGATCTGAAAAATTGGGCTGCGAACCTGGGCAATCCCCGGCAATTGGATCAATCCATCATGAACCGCGTTAAAAAAGACCTGTTTTACCATCCCTGGCGCAGTCCCGAGGAATTCACCGGCCACACCCAGGCCGTCAATCCGAAAATCATGCAGGACGGGCAGCAGGTTATCGCCGCCATTACGCCGGTTCTCAGGAGCGCTGCGGACACCTGTGAATTGCTGCTTAAGCTGACACAGAAAAACCGGAACAACAATCCCGTGCTTCAATTTCTGAAAGCAACGCAAGCCGAGTTGCACATCCTTGTTCCCGTGAATTTTCCAGAGCTGTACGCCTTTGAACGGATGAATAACCTGCTGCGTTATCTGAAAGCCCTGGCCATCCGGGCTGAGCGCGGCAGCCTGAATCTGGCCGCCACACAACAGAAATTACGTGATGTCGCGGTTTACGCCAGCCGTCTTCATGAACTTCGCGACGGCGTCACGTTGAACACGTCGGCGGAAAAGAAAAATAAAATAGACGACCTCTGCTGGATGATCGAAGAGTATAAAGTCTCCCTTTTCGCCCAGGAACTCAAAACCCCCTACCCCGTTTCACCCAAAAGGCTTAATCAACTGATCCGGGAAATAGAGAATATCATTTATTGATGGTCCTGATGTTGGCATTCTTTCATGGCTTGAGTAAATCCATCCATGGCATTGACGATGGTTTTATCATCAACGCAGAAAGCGATGCGGAAGTAGCCGGGGGTTCCGAAGCCGCTGCCCGGGACCACCAGAATGTTCTGTTTCAAAAGCACCTTGATGAATTCCAAGTCATCGGGAAGCGGACTTTTCACAAATAAATAGAAAGCGCCCTGCGGTTTTACGTACTTGTAACCGGCTTTGGCCAATCCCGCGCACAACAGGTCGCGTTTTCTCTGATAGACGTTAACGTCAACCGATATGTGCTGGAGGTTGGCGACAATCCGCTGCATCAGCGCCGGCGCGTTCACAAACCCCATGATACGGGTGCATAAAATCAGCGCGTTGACCAGATAGTCCGACTCGTGAATCCTGGGATTGACGGCGATATAGCCGATCCTTTCTCCCGGCAAAGACAGTGTTTTAGAATAGGAATAAGCAACAATGCTGTTCGGGTAAGCCTTCAATATGGAGGGCACCACTTTACCGTCGAACACGATTTCGGCATAGGCTTCGTCCGACAAAAGATAAATGGCCTTATGGTATGCCTTCTCTTTTTCCTTCAGCAGCCGGGCAAGGTCAGCGATACTTTTCTTGCTGTAAACCCGGCCGGTCGGATTGTTGGGTGAATTGATAATAATGGCTTTCGTCTTCCGGGTGATCGTTTTGGCAACGGCGTCGATGTCCAGAGAAAAATCGGCCTTGGTGTCGGCATATTTTACGATGCCTTGATAATTCTCAATATAAAAAGGGTACTCCACAAAATAAGGTTTGAGGATAATCACTTCATCGCCCGGATCCAGCAGCGATTTCAGGATAACATTGAGCGCGCCGCCCGCCCCGCAGGACATCACGATATGATCGGCTGTCATCTTCAGTCCGCTGGTTTTGCTTATTTTTTGCGCCACAGCTTCCCGCGTTTCCAGATAACCGGCGTTTGGCGTATAGCCGTGCTTGAGCGCAATTTCCTGATCCGCAACCTTGATCAGCTCTCTTTTAAATTCCCGGGGATGATCCACATTGGGATTTCCCAGGCTGAAATCAAAGACCTTATGCGCGCCGTGTTTTTTTTTCAGGATGATCCCTTCGTCAAACATTTTGCGAATCAGGGACGAATGGTCAAGGGACGCTTTTATTTTTTTTGAAATGGACATCGGTCGGACACTCCGTTTTCGTTAAGCCGTAATTTTCAATAATGATGCTTCAGATATTGAGTAATGGTGCTGAAATCCTCAAAGGGAATGCAGGGCATATTTTCCTTTTTGTATTGTTCCAGAAGAACACCTTTCGCGAATACAACATCGGCGCATCGCGACGGACACCAATCGGAATGTCCGTCGCCAATGTAAATAATCTGTTCATACATCAGGCGAAAAGAATGCAAAATGGTGTTTTTGCACGTCCCGCAACGCCCGCACAATTCATTCATCGCCGGAAATTTTATGGCAACAGAATTTTCATCGCCGAATTCAACAACGTTGGAATAGAATTCAATATCCGTAAAACCTTTGTTTTCCAGAATACATCGGATATAGAAATCCAAACCGTCGGAAAGGATTTTTACATCCAGGCCTTTTTTGCCGCACAGTCGGTGAAACTGTAAAAACCCTCGGGCCAGTTTCCCTTTCGCCAGAGCAAACTCGCGCATTTCCTCCCGGTTGCCCTTCATCAGCGGACTGATTTTCTCATAAGCAGCGCGGGAACCCACGCTGTTCTTGATGTATTGACGATCGAGATCATTCCATTTTATTTTTGTAAACCGGCTTAATATCTCGTTCCCCACATCCACTTTGCAGATCGTGCCGTCAAAATCGCTGATGACCAGCGCTTTTTTCTGTTTAAGGTTCATAATCCCTGTCTGACGCCGATAACAACATTCGCTAATGCTTTTGACGTTTCATGATGACAAAAATGCCCAGCAATACCAGAATAACGGGCAGAATATACTGAGAGTATTTGTACAGATCAAAACCATAAAACTCTACGTACAGAAAGATAACGCCGACCGTGGCAATAAACCAGCCCTCGATGGCCTTTATTCTGTAAAACAACGTGCTGATGCCGATCACCATCAGCAATACCGGCCAGGTCTGGCCGAAACTGTAACTGGTGGTCTTGCTGATAAAGATTAAAACACCCAGGGTAATTAAAATAAGTCCACCGGTAATCACATTTCGCTTTTCATTTGGCATAAAACATTCTCCTTTAAAATTAATTTATAATGTTGACGGAAGCAAAACCTCCGCGTTCTTATTATTTTTCCGCCAATTTCATAAATGGTTTAAATAAATCGATCGGTATCGGGAAGATCGTTGTTGAATTATTTTCAGCGGCAATCTGATTCAACGTCTGCAAGTAGCGCAGTTGCAGCGACATGGGTTGTGTTTCCATCAGCGTCGCCGCGTCAATCAGTTTTTGCGCAGCCTGGAATTCGCCTTCCGCATTGATGACCTTGGCCCGCCTTTCCCTTTCCGCTTCCGCCTGCTTGGCAATAGCCCGTTTCATTTCCTCGGGCAAGTCAATCTGTTTGACTTCAACATGAGAAACTTTGATCCCCCAGGGCTCCGTGCTTCGATCCAGAATTTCCTGGAGCCGCTGATTGATTTTCTCCCGCTCTGAGAGAATTTCGTCCAGTTCCATCTGACCGCAGACACTCCGGAGGGTCGTCTGAGAGAGCTGTGACGTGGCAAAAAGATAGTTTTCAACATTGACAACGGCGGCATTAGCATCCACAACCCTGAAATAAACGACCGCGTTGACTTTAATCGATACGTTGTCTTTGGTGATCACATCCTGAGGGGGAACATCCATCGTGATAGTTCGCATGTCGATCCGGACAATTTTATCAATACCCGGAATGATAATGATTAAACCGGGTCCTTTGATATCGCGAATTCTGCCCAGACGAAATAGCACAGCCCGCTCATATTCATTGAGCACCTTAATCGCCGAAGCCAGAAACATGACCACCAATACGACAACAACTATCATGGGTACCGGTAAAGATCCCACCATAATGCCTTCTCCTTTTCCATCAATTATTTTTATTTTCTTTCTTCATTTCTTCAACAATCAGCTTCAGTCCGACAACCTTCTTAATTTTGACCTTTGCTCCCTGAGGGATGAACTGATCACTTTGCGCCGTCCAGTATTCTCCCTGGAAAAAAACTTTTCCTTCACCGTCAATAGCTGTTCCGGCTTCGCCCTGGCCTTCGATCATAGACTCCGTCCCGGAATAATGCTTCCTCAACTGCGCCTTAACAGCCATTAAAATGACAACGATAAAAAAACCGGAAGCAACGAAAACAGCCGGAAGTAAAACCTGTAAAGAAACTCTCAGCGCCGGTTCGGATGTATCAAAAAGCATGAAGGAGCCCAGCGCCAGCGATATAACCCCGCCAACCGTCAACATCCCATGACTCATAATTTTGATCTCCGCAATAAACAAAATAATGCTGAAGATGATCAGCAGGATTCCCGTGTAATTCACCGGCAGAGTGGAAAGGCCGAAAAACGCCAGCAGCAGGGAAATGCCGCCGATGACACCGGGCAGAATCGCGCCTGGTGTGGAAAACTCGAAATACAGGCCGGCCAGACCGATCAGCAGCAGAAGATAAGCGATATTGGGATCGGAAATCGCCGCAAGAATTCCCTGCCGCGTCCCTGCTTTCTTCATAACGGTTGCGGCATGCGCTGTGGATATTTTCCTTTTGCTGCCGGCGACGGTCACTTCCTTCTGATCAATCGCCGCCAGTAATTTTTCAATGTCCGGCGCCACAACATCAATGACCTGCAATTTCAAAGCTTCATCCGCCGTGATAGACTCGCTTTTGCGCACCGCTTTTTCCACCCATTCCTCGCTGCGGCCCCGGGTTTTGGCAATGCTGCGGGCATAGGCGGCCGCATCGTTCTCTACTTTTCTGGACATGGTTTTGTCCATTTCGCCGCCGCCGATGCCGATCGCCACCGGATGGGCCGCCCCGATGTTCGTGCCGGGCGCCATGGCGGCAACATGCGCGGCCTGTGCAATGATCACGCCAGCTGAAGCGGCTCGCGCGCCTGAAGGATGTACATAAACAATGACCGGCAGCGGCGCATTGAGAATGCTTTTGGCTATATCCCGCATGGCCGTGTCCAAACCGCCGGGTGTGTCCAATAAAATAATTAAACCTTCCGCTCCCGCTTTTTGGGCTTCTTCCAGACTTTCAACGACATATTTTGCCGAAGGTGACGTAATAACGCCTTCCAGATGGATCACATGAAATAACGGCTTTTTATCCTGCGCATGGGCAATCCCGACTGCCACGATAAGGATCAACATTATTATCAAGGATAATCTCTTAAACATGGTGACGCCTCTTTCCGGCTTGGTTATCGTTTTTTAAGTCCGACTTCTTTCATAATCAATTGCACATCTTCCCAAACCTGCTTTTTGGCCGAGGGGTTTCGTAAAAGATAAGCCGGATGATATGTCGGCATCAGCAGAATCCCCTCATAGGTATGGAAACGGCCGCGCAATGCGCTAATCGGCGTTTCAGTTTTTAAAAGGGTCTTTGCCGCAAATGATCCCAGCGCACAAATGATCTGCGGAGAAATCAACCGCAATTGGCGCTTTAAAAAAGGTTCGCACAAACGAATTTCATCAGGCAATGGATTGCGGTTTTCAGGCGGACGGCATTTGAGGATATTGCAAATATAAACCTCTTTTCGCTCAAGCCCCATGGCCTTGATAATGTCCGTCAAAAGCTGCCCCGCCCGGCCCACAAAGGGCAGGCCCTGCTCGTCCTCATCCGCGCCCGGCGCTTCTCCGACAAAAACAATCTTGGCCGACGCGTTGCCGTCGCCGAAAACGACCTTCTTTCGTGTTTTGGCTAAAGAACATCGCTGGCAACCGGCAACTTCCCGGGAAAGAGCATCGAATGAATCTTGATAATTCGTTACCAATGCCGTATTTTTTTTCTTTGCCGCCAAAGGTTTCTTCCAATCCACCGCAACGTATAAATTTTCAGCATTCAAGACCTGTCCTTTAACGGATTTCACTAAAGACAGCAATTCTTTACGTATCTGATTCGATGATGGCGCTGCAGATTCCGTCATTTTTTTGCGCGGGGGCCTTTCTTTTCACTTAACGTCTTTATATGATCCAATATGCGGTGCGCGGCATCTATTTTGGTCATTTTGTTCAGTTGAACCGTTTCCCCGTTGCGATCGATGATCGTAATGATATTCGTGTCCGTCTGAAAACCGGCGCCCTCTTCCCGCAAGCTGTTGGCAACAATCATGTCCATATTTTTTTTGAGCAGCTTCTGCCGGGCGTTGGCCAGCAGATCCTGCGTCTCCATGGCAAAGCCTACCAGAATCCCCTTCTTCTTTTTGGCGCCGATGGCGGCAATAATGTCCGGATTGCGGATCAGCTCAATATCGGTCAATTTCATGTCTTTTTTTATTTTTTCCGTGGCCTGTGTTTTAGGCCGGTAATCAGCCACTGCCGCGGCTTTGATAATCACCGTCGCTTTTGAATAATGATCCATTGCCGCCTGATGCATCTCCAGAGCGGTGCGCACAAAAATTATTTTTTCAACCGGCGGCGGGGATATTTTCGTCGGTCCGCTGATCAGCGTCACTTGCGCGCCGCGCTGATGCGCGGCTCTGGCCAGCGCATAACCCATTTTCCCCGATGAAAGATTCGTAATGTATCGCACCGGATCAAGCGGCTCTTCCGTGGGTCCGGCCGTTATGAGAACTTTTTCCCCGGCATAATCCTTGGGGGATAAAACGAATGCAATGGCGTCCACAATTTCCGCAATTTCCGGCAGGCGTCCGGAACCTGACGTTTTACAGGCCAGTTCGCCCACGCCGCTTTCCATCACCGTATAACCGAACTGTCTGAGTTTCCGGATATTGTCCTGAACAACCGGATTGGCCAGCATCTTATCGTTCATAGCGGGACAGATTAATGTGGGCTTGTTCTGCGCCATAATGGCAGTGGTCAATAAATCATCGGCAATCCCCGACGCTATTTTTCCGATCACATTGCCCGTTGCCGGAGCAATGACAAAAGCGTCGGCAAAATCCGCCAGCGCAATATGCGCCATGTCGTATTGTTCCGTGGCGGCAAACATATCGGTATAAACCGGCCCCTGGGAAAGAGTTTGCAAAGTCAAAGGCGTGATAAATTCCATGGCGCTTCGGGTCATGATGATTTTGACTTTGGCGCCGGCTTTGATCAGAGCGCGGGTCAACTCCGCCGCTTTATACGCGGCAATCCCGCCCGTTATTCCCAGAACAATTTTCTTGTTTTCCAGCATGCGTTTACCACTCAAATTTTTCGAGAATATAACAGCGTTTAAGGGCAATATCAAGGCATAAAGTCTTTTGGCCGCCAACGCGAAAAAGGATATTTTTCTTGCAAACAAAAGCAAAAGTCATTATGGAAGCGGCAGTTTAAATCATGACATCCATCAAGGAGCTTTGGGAATGAAAAGGATCGGGGTTTTTGCGGTTATTGCTGTTATTTTTTTGCTGGCCGGCGTTAGTGGCTGGCTTTATTTTGCCGGTTATCTGGATCGGGGAAAACCGGTCATCAAACTGGATTCGAACATCATCGCCGTCGGCAAGAAAAAAGATATCGGCATCACCTTTGCCGACGCATCCAGCGGCCTGTCCCGACTGAAGGTGGAAATCATCCAGGACAATAACCCGCACATTTTAGCCCAGGAGACTTTTCCTTCACGGGGCAACAAACAAAAAATTATTCGCCTTACGATTAACAGCGACGATCTCAAACTGAAAAACGGTCCGGCGATGATCAACATAACGGCTGCCGACTATTCTCTTTTCAAAAATGAAACTGTCTTCGCCGAGCAAATCAAAATCGACACACTGCCGCCGCAAATTTTCGTGCTGAATCCCGTCAATTACATCAACCAGGGCGGCACCGGTTTCATCACCTATCGGACATCCAAACCAGCGGCATCGACTGGCGTCTATGTGGATGACCGGTTCTCTCCGGGGCACAGTATTTTGATTAGCAGCAGGCCGACATCGGTGGCTTACTTTGCCCTGCCGCCGGATGCCGCCAACACCAAAACAAAAATAACCATTTTCGCCCGCGACGACGCGGGCAATGAAGCCAGACTTTCCATGCCCTGCGACATTAAGCCAAAAAAATTCCGCGCCGATAAGGTGAATCTAAACGATGCCTTTCTCCAAAAGATCTTGCCCGAATTCCAGGCAGCGATCCCCCAATTACAGGGAAAAACGCCTGTTGAGGTGTTTGCTTACGTCAATACGACGCTGCGCGATGAAAACACCAAGACCATCCAAACCATCTGCGGCAAATCCATCAATAAGAAATTATGGGAAGGCACTTTCCATAGAATGCGCAACGCCCAGCCCATGGCACTGTTTGGCGATCAGAGGACCTATTTGATTAACGGCATCTCTTACGGCAACTCCGTGCATCTCGGCGTTGATCTCGCCTCGACCGCTCACGCACCTGTCGAAGCGGCCAATAATGGAATTGTTGTCTTTGCCGGTCCCCTGGGCATTTATGGCAATGCCGTCATGATTGATCATGGTTTGGGATTGTTCAGTCTGTACGGACATTTCTCTTCCATTGAAACCACCGTTGGCAAACATGTTAAAAAAGAGGAGAAAATCGGTCTTTCCGGTTTAACTGGGCTGGCCGGCGGCGATCATTTGCATTTCAGTATCCTGGTCGGCGGACAGTTCGTCAATCCCCAGGAATGGTGGGACCCGCACTGGATTGAAGACAACGTCATGAAGAAGATGAATATATAAGGCTATGGGCGAGGGGCAATAGGTGATCGGCTAGATGAAATGGGTTCCTATAGCCTATCGCCCATTGCCTATCGCCTATTACCTAACTCTTTTTGATGTCACGGTGAGACGTGTGCACAATATATTTCATGGCCTGCAAATGTGCGCTGAACTGATTAGCCATGACGACAGACCGGTGTTTGCCGCCGGTGCACCCAAAGGCAATATTAAGGCGGGCTTTCCCTTCCTTTTCATAAAGAGGAACGAGAAAATTTACCATGTCGAGTCCCAGCTTTAAAAATTCTTTACATTCCGCATTATCCAGAACATAGGCTTCCACAGACGGATGATGGCCGTCATGGTTCTTTAAATCTTCAACAAAATAGGGATTGGGCAAAAATCTCACATCCATCACCAGATCCGCATCAGCCGGCAATCCGTACCGGTAACCAAAAGACATCACATTCACGATCATTCTTTTCTGGCTTGCAGACGGCAGAAACTGTCTTTGAATGGTATCTTTGAGCTGATGAACATTGCTCGTCGTCGTATCAATGATTTTATCGGCCATTTGACGAAGCGTTGACAGTTTTTCCACTTCCATCTGGATGCCTTCCATAATGGAACCCGTCTCAGTCAGCGGATGCGTGCGTCTGGTCTCACTGAAACGCCGCAGCAGCGACTCTTCACTGGCTTCCAGAAACAGAATTTCAATCTTGTATCCCTTTTCTTTTAGTCGTTCAAAGATACGCTGGTATTTTTCGATAAAGCTTTTTTGCCGCAAATCCATCACCATCGCCACCTGTTTGATCTGCGGGGAAGACTGGAGCGTAATGGAAAGAAATTTCGGCAGTAAAACGACGGGGAGGTTATCCACGCAAAAGAAACCGATATCTTCAAGCGCCCGGAGCGCGGTGCTCTTCCCCGAACCGGACAGACCTGTAATAATCACCACCTGAAGATTGTTCAATATCCAACCTCGTTTAATTTTTGTATGGCCATCCCTAACAGATTTTTATTGAAAAATCCAGTTCGGGGAATCGTTATTTTGATGACCGGCAACCGGATCTCCATAATTTCAGTTGCAAGAAATTGAAAGTCGCCGTCCGCGCCATCTGTTCTAATCACGTCAATCACGGCAGCCAGCGCCGTTTTATTCTTGATTTGTGACGATTTCAAGATCAGGCCGATGTCCACAATCCCTGTTTCCGCGGTATGGAAATAATCTTTAATTTTGCCGTGGCCGGAAATAAAAAGTCTGCCGCTTTGATGTTTTTTAATCACGGCCCGATCATCGGCTATCCAGATATAACCTTCGCGGACGGCCTGTAGCGCGGCGGTCGTCTTGCCGATTCCGCTTTGTCCGGTAATCAGAATGCCCTTGCCGTGATTCTCCAGGACGACGCCATGAATTGTAATGCATTTTTTAATTTTTTCCTGAACAATCGCCTTGATCCGGCTTTCAAGAAGATTTTCATGAAGGGAGGAAACCGCCGCAGGCAGATGATGCCGATGAATTTGTTTTTTCAGGAAATCCGGCAATGTCGCGCTTTGGCAGAAAACCAGCAAAGCTGCTTTGCGGAAGCTGAGATGGGCAAAATAGTCCCGGCAATATGCAGCGCCAAGCGCCGTAAGCTTTTCTTGCGCTCCGACCGAAAAGATAAGAATGGTTCCTTCCCGGTAAGGCGCAATCGCTATTCTGCCAACGCATTTGATGAATGGACCGGGGAAACTTTTCTGCCAATCCCGCGGATTATATATTTCCGGGATTCCTAAGGAAGGCAGACGGTCCTGAAAAATATTTTCCAGGGTTACCGGGTGATCGGGTATGATTTGCTTATGCGGAACACGACCCATCTTGCTCGATGATCGCTTTGTATAAATCGCTCTTTGATTTAGCATTGATAAGCTTCTTGCGGAATTCAGGCGTCTTGACCATTTTGGAAATCATGGCCAGAGCCTTTAAATGCTGGCCTGTTGAATTCTCCGGAGCCAGCAGCAGGAAAAAATAATGCACCGGCTTCCCGTCCGTGGCATCAAAGTCAATCCCTTTCCTGCTGAGTCCGAAAACAACAACAAGTTCAGGAATATCGCCGATTTTGCCGTGGGGAATCGCCACGCCGTCGCCGATGCCTGTTGACCCCAGTTTTTCTCTCTGCTGCAACACATCGATCGTTTTAGTTTTGTTAACCTTAAGACCGCTGTTGATTAAGACACTGATCAATTCCGCCAGGACGTCCGCTTTTGTCGTGGATAAAAGATTTTCATTAAGAAATTCGGCTTTAAACATTTGATTCAGTCGCATGTGTCACACCTGACTTTGAAACCTGAAGCGGCATCGCTTACATCCCCCTCCCCATGATTATGATGGGGAGGGGGATGGCATTTTCATTCCTTTTTCCGGAGATCATGATTACTCGGGTTAGCTGTTCGTTTCGATATGGGCAAAGTTACCATCATCCAGACGATAGACCAGGCTGACTTTTTCCGAAGCGGTATCGCGATAAAGCAGAAAACGGGCTTTGCCGCTATCCAACTCCAGAACCGCTTCCTCCAGCGACATGGGTTTTAAAACAATATTGCGGGTCTCAACAACTTTTGCCGTTGCATCATCGTCTTCCAGTCCTTCCTCTGTCTTTATACCTGCATGACGGATGCTTCTGGGCTTATGTTCTCTGTTCTTTTCTCTTTGCTTTTTAAGCTGTTTTTCGATTTTATCAACACAACTGTCCACCGCCAGATGCATATCCTTGGCTTCTTCTTTGGCGTTCACGTTCCAACCGTTGGCGCTCAGATTTATTTCCACAACATTACGAAATTTTTCCGTTG
>CAYOPU010000047.1:0-1988 GCA_964405915.1 uncultured Smithella sp.
TTGCCGATACCAAGGCTGCACTGCTTCAAGCCCACAACTTAGGCATGGAAACCTATGGCATAGGTATTAAAAGCGACAGTATTACACAACTGCTTCCTACACAAAGCAGAAGTGTCAAGAGTCTTACAGAGCTTGCCCCTGCTATGTTTAACTTGCTGCAAAACGCATTAAAGGGGGCACTTGCATGATTGTCCTTGAATATAGCCTTCCCAAGGGTACACGAAAATTATCCCGACACATCACACGCTAATACTATACATCTAAAGGAGAACCTTATGAGCTTTATGCCTTGGATTCCTGTTATCATCGCCGTTTTGGAAATAGTGAAAAATGAAATGAAGGATTAGGCATAGTTGGTCTACCTCATCCTGTAATCATCAATATTCTGAATAAAAAAATCCTATGATTACAAAAAATTAAAATACTCCACTTAACTTTGGAGATACACTCTCCTTCGGACTGCTTCAGACAAGCATAGATATGCGTCTTGTAGACAACAAATTCACTAGGAATACTGATGCACCTTGTGTTTACTAGGTGCATCAGTATTTTTTTGTACAAGTCTTTACAAAAAGAGTACTAACTACTCCGACTAAAAACAAATTACGCTAATTATCTACATTTTAAATACATAACATATTGTTTTATTTATATTATTTTTTATAATTTATATTTTTTATTCAATTTTATATAAAATTGAATACTCTGTAAAATTAACTAGTTACAATTTTATTATTTATATTTTTATCTACATAAAAATGCTATATCGCTTACTTTTTTATTTTTTATACTGTAATATCAAATAGTTATGTAATAAAATATAATACATACATATAACATATTGAATTATAATACTTTTATTTGAAATATTGACATAAAATATAAAAATGCGTAGTGATCTAGTTAGTATAACCCCAAAAGGATGTCCTGCTATGGCAATTATTATTTCTGTTGCAACACAAAAAGGCGGTGTAGGTAAAACGACAACGGCAGTCTCTCTTGCCTACGCGTTGTCAGTAAGACCACATTTTAAAAAAGTTTTAGTTGTTGATCTCGACCCACAAGCAAACGCATCTATGGTGCTCGGATTAGTACCACCAGAGCAGCAGGGTAAGACGGTTGCTGACGTTCTCTCTGCTGAAAACACATTCTTTGAAACGTGTACTGTTCCAACCAAGTATAAAAATATTTCCCTTATCGCATCGAATATCAATTTATTTGCCTGTAGCCGATATCTACAACAAAATGAATTATCTATGGTTCTTGGACTAAAAAAACGCTTAGATAAACGCACACTAAATGAATTTGACTTCATTATAATGGACTGCCCTCCCAACCTCGGTGGACCATTCATGACCAATGCCATGGTTATCTCCGATTACTTTATACTTCCTATCCAGGGATCTTCAAAATTTGCTCTTAGTGGCGTTGACCAGTTTTTAAGTACAGTAAAAGAAGTAAAAGAATTTGCCCCCAATAAGATGCAGCTACTTGGTGCCTTGCTCACACTCTACGATAAACGTACTACTGTTTCCCAGATTGTCGAAGAAATGGTAACTGAACGATTTGGAGATACGCTATTTAATACACGAATCCATCGAGGTACTGTCGTTGACCAAGCTAACATGATGAATAAGTCCGTATTCGAAATTGACTGCAAAAGCACATGTGCTAAGGATTACAAAGAGTTAGCTGCTGAGGTTATAGAGAGAACAAAAGAGTTCAAACAGACAGAAGATTAGCATTCTGTGGGGTTAATTATGGCAAACCCAAAGCTTGATTTTAAAGCGCAAATGCGAGAGATGGCAAGAAAAGCCATGACTACAGAACGCGATGTGGACGAGGGGCGGATTAGCTCTTCTGTCTTTTTAGGTAATCCATCAGAATGGCATAAAATTGATGCCCAGAGTGATGCTCAGGGTGATGCCCAGAGTGATGCTCAGGGTGATGCCCAGAGTGATGCTCAGGGTGATGCCCAGAGTGATGCT
>CAYOPU010000047.1:2088-13090 GCA_964405915.1 uncultured Smithella sp.
TGATGCTCAGGATGATGCTCAGGATGATGCTCAGGATGATGCTCAGGATGATGCTCAGGATGATGCCCAGAGTAGAAAAAAAGAAAAGAAAAAAAATACTGCTTCTACCTTAAAAAACAATGAGTTATCTAAAAAAATTAAGCAGGAAAGACAAAAAACAAAAATAGTACAGTCAGCAGTCCAAGATTACCTAGATTTTTCATCTGATGTGAAGACTATACTACGTGTTTTGAGAAAGTCTTCTGGTATACCAATTGCCATGCGTACGGTAAAAATTATTAGAGAAAATGGGGTACAAATACCAGCAGCAACAATTCAGAGAGCTATTAAAAAACTTAAAGAATACGGATATATAGAGAGTGTAGACACATATTTTACTAATAGAAAACGAGGAGCTATATACGTTTTAAATAAAGACAAGGTTGACCAATTTTTTACCCTTGATAAAGAGCATGTTTCTAGTGAAATTGTCCCAGATTTTGGACTTATATTTACAAATTTTACAGCTAAAAAAAATAGGGGTGATGCTCAGGGTGATGCTCAGGGTGATGCTCAGGGTGATGCTCAGGGTGATGCTCAGGGTATGGGTCCCTTTAATGTAGTTAGTAGTAGTATTAAACTACTAACTACTAAAGAAACCGTGCCTATGTTACAAAAGCAACTTACTACGCATCCAGAGTATGCTTTTTGGCGTGAAAAAGGACTTGCCTTTGCTCAGATTGAACGGTGGAAAGATGAGTTTTTAATGGACGAAATCGTACTGGATAATTACTTGCGCTGGTGCGCATATGACATTGGGGTTCTCAAGCGAGAAGACAAAATGGGCAAAGTGATCGTCAGTGCTACCAACTGGTTTTATAGCGTGATGAAAAAAGCTGGAGCCTACCAGAAGCCAGGTGACTACCTTAGTCATGAAGAAAGACAGCTTAAACTCCGTGAGGAAATGCTTGCTGAGCGCAAAGTAGTCCAAGAACGTAATGCCAAACTTCTTGAGGAAGAAGCTAAGCAAGAGGCAGAGGAAGAGTTTAAAAAATTCTTTGTTCGTGGAAAAAATGACCCATTGTTTGCAGAACTGTATGAAAATATGAGTTCATTTATTAAACAAAAAGACCCTAGCTCTGCCCTCTTTGAACGTGCTATGCGCATTGCGTATTTTAAACACTTAGGCATTAACACCAACTAAAAAATAGTCCTACTGTTTAAGTACGTAGGCTTTGGCCTAAATTCCATGTAAAAATACCTGTTAAACGATAGCGCTGTCTTTTGTGGAAGTCGCCGAAGAGTGTTTTGTTTGTTCACTAGTTTTGATCCGTGGTAATCTTGGTAACACTGACTTCATAGCCTTATACTTCGGCGTACGCAGCGTTGTACGTGTCATATATGCTTTTGTGCCCTCTGATAGCCGTTTAAATAGGCGATACGTATATTTCCGTGTCCCCTCCATCTTTTTCTTTTTTTGCCTGTCAGCCCTCTATGGGCGTATTTTGGATGGAGTCCGTTTTTGGCAATCTACCTCAGCTCAGCAGCAGAACTTGTCGTCCTATATTGACTGCCTACCTCACAATGGGCAAAGAATAGCCACACAACAATTACGGAAATACTCTCAATTTGATTGGTACAGGGTATGGGGACTGGACAGGTAATTAGGCAAGAAATCCCCAAGGGCTGCCCTTAAAAAGCAACGTGGGGCACATATTTATTAACCACCAAGGTGGGTCAATTTTGCTTGCTGATTGACATTCTGCCTCATCTGTGCTGGATAGAGACAAATACCTAACGCGCCTTGCTCTTCTATTCAACACTGAAGGTGTTGCACTTGGGACTTGAATCCGCAAAATATTTAAAACAGGAGGCATGTGGTGAAAGCAGTCCAAGCTACTCCGAAGGAACTACGTAAAATATTTGCAGATAGTTATCTTATTCCTGATTTTCAACGACCATATTCATGGGAAAAAGAACATTGCGAGGTTCTGTGGGAGGACATAGTCAATTTTCACGCAACCAATCCGACAACTGAAGAGCGGTATTTTTTGGGTAACATTGTCGTCAACGCCACGGATAGTGGGAGATGGTCGGTTGTTGATGGGCAACAAAGGCTTACTACTCTACTGTTGCTAATTAAGGCATTCTTTGAATCAGCAGGAACCTATAAAGCATTACCAAACTGCCTTCGGATATTGGATAAGCGCACGAATAAATTGACCGATGACCTTCGTGTAAAATCTGAAGTTTTGGCCGATGACGCAGAGAATCTGCATAAAATTATATTTAACAACATCGAAAATGGTAACAAGAGCAATCTTGTTATAAATTACTACTTCTTTACTAATATAATTAAGGAGTGGCGTTGCGCTGCTGGTGACAGTTCAGAAGCACTCCTGAATTTGATTGATACATTTCTTGATAAAATTGTGCTACTTCCGATAGAATGCGGCTCTGACGACGATGCACTGACAATTTTCCAAACGATTAATGATCGTGGAATGTCGCTTACAGATGCAGATATTTTCAAAGCAAAACTATACCATTCCGTTCCACAACAAGAACGAATGGTATTTATTGACAAATGGACGCAGCTTGGAAATCCAGAAGATGTTGAGAGATTATTTCGCATACTGATGCATGTTACGCGAGCTAATAATGGGATTACAAACAAGGAAATTGGGTTGCGAGCGTTTTTTACTGCAAATGCATCTCAATATCTTTCTGATTGGAACAATATTATTGTAAGTTTACAGAAAATTAAAGCCGCAGATTGTGATTGGTATGAATGTCCTTCTAATTATGGTGAAATATGTTCACTTTGGGCAGTATTAAAAACGTATCCTAATTTATACTGGAACTATCCGTTATATATTTTCTTACATAAATATATAAATTTAACTGGAGATGGACAGTGTACGCTATCTGAAGAACATAGTAAAAATCTAGAACAGCTTCTAACTGATTTAATACGGTATTATTTTATTAAAGGAGTTGTACATAATTCTGTCAACGTGATTAAAGATACTACATTCAAGATATGTGCAAATATTGCCTCTGGAAAAGAATATAGCACAGAGTTAGATACTAATATCAGTACTAATGACAAGGAAAGTTTAGCTACTCTGCTTATAGAGAATAGTATCGGACAGCGATATATGCGTGGACTGGTTGTTTTAGCATCATATCTCAATCCCAATCAAGATAAACAATCTTTTGCAGACATGCTATATTCCTCATACGACATAGAGCACATTCTACCTAGAGAATGGAATCATTACGATGGTTGGACTCAAGATGATCACAAAAAGTGTTTAAACTGGATCGGGAACTTAATGCCTCTTGAACGCGCCAAAAATATTAAGGCCAAAAATGAATATTTACGTAAGAAAAAAGAATTTTATAAAGATTCTATAGTGCAAGACGCTAAAGATATGTTGTCGATAGCTGATGACAAATGGACGCCTGAAGCTGTAAAAGAAAAACATGCAAAGAAAATCGATAGGTTGAAGGTGTTTTTTAAGGTATCTACTCAATAAATGAGCTTTCTTTATTACTCTAATACGAAATATCTCAGCTCAGCTGGGAGACGCACAAAGTTTGACAATTACGGGATAAAAGGAAAGCCTTCCAATGTGAGTGCTGAAAATCGAGCAAAGGAGGCTTTCCATGACCTAGTATAGTAACCATACCATACCTATGGGAGTGCAAGTACCACATAGATATGTGTCGTTCGCATGCACTGCGCCAACGCCTTGAGTTATGCATGAAAAAAAATCTCTCTTAAAACAAGCACTGACCTGTCTAAAAAAGGGAGCCACCTCAGGGCGTCTGACATTATTTCTCTCCTTGTGTGCCAGTATTCCTGCAACTATAAGAGATATCAATGTTCTTTTTTGAAGCATACCTCATTGCTCTTTGACTATGTCAATAAGGTCATCTAACATGTCTGTATTATTTAACAATGATTCAGCTGTATGTATAATTTTATCATTTTTTATTTTGTTACTAGATTTTTTTTGATTAGAGTCTTTTGGGCTAAGATTGCAATTAAGACAAATCCTATCCAAATTTTTAGTAACTGTTGATGTACTAATATTTAAAATATCAGCAACCTCTTTATTGCTTTTATTTTGTTTTTTTAGTGCATATATTGCTATAATTCTTTTTTCTATATTCTCAAATTCCTTGAATTGATTTGTAGATGAGTCAAGAATTTTGCTAGTGAGGGTTATTGTGTCGGATGTAAAGCATTTTGTAAGTGTGAATTTTCCTGCTTGATATTCTCTGCCATATCTATCGTAAAGATAATCGATATTAATTTCATTTTGAGAAAGAGATGAAAGTTGTATGCCTAAATCCATAGCACGCTTCTTAACAATGCTTCCTTGCAATTCTCCATTAGAATTAGTATGATCGAGAACCAAAAATGCAACATTATTTTGCCGTGCAATATTTTTCATCCAACGAATAAATTTAATAGGATTTAGTGAATCATAAAGCGTATAATAGTTGTCAAGAATAATCAGATCAAACTCTAATAATTCATCAAGATGTTTTTTCTGCCATTCTTCATCTAAAATTGAAGAATATTCAAGGTCATTTTCAGCAAAAAGATAAGTATGAAATGCTCTTTGTTGCTGTTCTGGGTTTACACCTGATCCACGTATTATTCTATCGATATGTGACTGGAGTTTATCTCCTGGCATTTCACCATCAATATATAAAACTTTTTTAGGATCCGATGTCCTCCATGTACCTATAGTTTTATGACCTGTGCCAATAGCATTGGCAATTGCTAATGCTATTAGAGTTTTCCCGACTTTTTCAGCGGCAAATAACCATGTTATTGTACCACTTTCTATAATTGGATCAAGAATCATTTTTCTTTTCCTAGAAGAACCTTGTATTTTATCATTTGCTCCAGAAATATTTGATATATCTGTAGTACATTTAAGTCCAAAGTATTCAGGGCGATTAATTATATCACTTAATGGCGTTGGCTTATCTCTATAACAATATTTTTCATATAAAAAGTTATAAGAAGTTTCAATAAATATATCGCAATTAATATTGTCATCTTTTAATTTTCGATATAGTAACTTTAAAAACGAATACGATATTGAATTTTTAAATTCAAAAATAATTTTATACCCAGAAAAATATGTTAGGTTTGTATATAGAATATTTTCTATTCCGCCATATAAAAGTGCGTTTTCTGCAATTGTCCGTTTAGAATATTCTCTTGCGTATTGGCAGATGTATAATTTTTTTTCTTCATGTAATCTCTGAAAACTATCTTCCTTAAAAAAAAGATCATATGGAGGTTGTGGGGGGAGTGGATATAAATTATAGATAACACTATTAATATGCCGCCAAAATGTGAAGTAGACTTCAACGTCTTCACCATTGGCTGTTTGAAATTCAAAAATAGTGCCTATCAAGCGATCATGTTGATTGAAGAGATTGTTTATCTGTAGATTTTTAAATTTATGAAAAAATCTATCAAAGAAAATTGGAATACCAAATGAAATTGGATTTTTTTCTTGTTCATAAAATTCTTTTGCTGAAAGATCTGATACGCGATGTATAAAATTTCTAGATTCAAAAAATGAATATAATTGATTTATTGTTTGACTATATTTATTTCTTTGTACATAAGCAAGCAACGAGATTATGTCAAATCCAAAATAAAAATTATATCTATTAGGCTTATAGGTATCGTGCCAAAAACCAGCGCTTACAAAGCAGTTAAATATTGGGCAAAATTGATCCGTGGTATATATCAAAATACCGTTAATATCTACTGTTGGAGGGAAGTCTGATCCAAAAGATTTCAATTCAGTTTGTGCTATTGCCTCTAATGTCCTTTTTTTATTAAATAAAAAATTTTTTATAACTATAATTCTATTTTCAATATCTTTTTTCGATAACTCAAGAATATCTGATGAAAATTCAGTAAAACTACATTGAATTTTTTGTGTATTGTTGAATTGGTTATATGGATTTGGATATAACACGTCTATTTTGTTTAAATTATTATTTAGTGTGCCATTTGCTAATGCATTAAGTGGTGCACAATATGCTGATGCACCTAATCCATAATTTTCCATTTATGTTACACCTCACTGCTCAATATCTAAAAAATTTTCGCGTGGAACATTCCTGTAAGATGCCTTTAAATCACATGGACGCTTACTCACTCAGGATATCTTTCCTGCTTGTCATTAGAGGAAGTGTCCCCCAACCCGAAGCCGATACGTTGCAGAATTTGCTTGGCTATATGCTTGTTCTTCCTGCCGAGGTCTCCTCCAGACACTACGAAATCCTACCTTGAAAATATCATTTCGTGATACTGCATTCCCCTAGCTCTCTCAGGTTAGTCCTCTTCTCTTCGGACTGCAAGTATATTGCATCTGGGCCGATATATACGGCTCCGGGGCTTCTGTATAGGTTGGTTAAAGGTACTCGACAAATATCGCCAAACAGGCAGAAATTAACGAAAAGAGCGTTATCTTGGAAACTGTGGAAATTCGGAAATCGTATCTGTAACATGATAATATTACAGTATTTATAAGAAGAATACATGGAAACACCTTGGAAATTTCCTGGAAACAGCCTTCCGTCTGTCTTCATCGCCTCACAAGAAAGGATTGGGGATTCTCATCAGTCACCGTGAAGTCTTTCAAGGGTATTGAGTAGTGTGCTGTGAATGCTCAGGTGATACCCGTGTAACACGCAGATTAACATGGCACAGTCCGCTGGGTGTGTCATGTGTATCAACAATATTTCCCTCAACAGACTTAAGCCGAGAAGTGGCAACTCCGTACCGTTTTACTTCTCCTGTAAGAGATACAGAATATGCAAAGCATCATCTATGCCCGCTGATCCAGAGCGGACTCATCGACTTGAACCCTTGTCGCGTAAATACCGTCAGGAGCTACATGCCAACGAAATCGTGTTGCTGGTTTACTGCATTGTTCTTATCAACATCGAAATGACACGCTGGACAGGAACGCAGCATATGAGCCTTTCAACGGCATCCGTCTGACGGATACCTTCCACTTGGTGTGACTGACAATGACAATCTGTATGACCTAACCTTCCTGCGGAGACGCAGTTTACCCTGAAAAAGGAGGCTGAGTGGTTGATTCTTGAGGTCAAGAATCCGAAGTAGATAAATGAAATCCTGAAAACGGGGCTTTTTTTGTGCCTAGGTTTAGTCCTCATTAAACCGCCTGCCACACTGCGTTGCGTAAAAAAAGAGCATCTCGACGTAGTGCTACTATGCCTTCGCCGTTTTTTTATGCGTTTGCCTTTGTGAGAAAGAATGGGCTTTTTGAGGAAGGGATTGTAACAAGGACAAAGACTACGCAGTGTGACTTTCTTTTCCCTTCTGTTAGTCCTTTGTTCAGAACGTGGTAAATGTATATCTGAAATAATACTTAATTAAACTAAGATAATTTACGAAAAGTAAAACAGATGTTTTTTGCAAAAAGACCATATAAATTGTAAGGGTTATCGATGTGTCACTATGTGTAATTTTAGCAAAATTTTATAGGAATCTTGTAATATACAAATTACTATCATAACAAACAAGTTAAAATATATAAAAGAGAAATAGGAATTGTTATATGTGAAACATTAGATTTATATAAATATACAGAAACAAATAGGACAGTCCTAAATATGAATAATATCTGATATAAAACTTAATATTTTATAAGTTGATGATACAGTAATTGTAAATATATATTGTATTATGTTGATCTGTATAGCAGTGATATATAATTCACATTGCAATTCAAATAATAATCTTATTGGAGTCTTCAATGAATAGAGAATATTCTTATCGTGGAGATATTGTTGCAGCGATAGCTAACATTTTTTGTGACTATTGTTGTTATAGGCATAGCAAGTCACTCTTTATCAGGTTTGATGTTAGATTTCCTTATCAAATTCACACAGATGGAAAAAACAATGAAATACAAAAGCTAATGAAATTCATCACTCAAAGATATTCATATCTCGGTTATGACCCTGCCTATATATGGGCAAGAGAACAGCATAACAGTCATAACCAACACTACCATTGTGTACTGCTACTTGATGGACAAAAGGTGTATAAGTACAAACAAATATTCTCCTATATTGAAGATAAGTGGGCTAGTATCACCCATATCTTTGATAAAGGCTTGATTGAACGCTGCCTTAATAATCCAAGGTATGCAAATGGAGTAAATATACGCAGATGTGATGAGGGCTTCATTGACGACTTATCTTCTGCTACTCATTGGGCATTGTACCTTGCTAAAGAGTTTAGTAAGCATTGTGATATTTCTCGTGTTCGCTGCTTTGGTATGAGCAGATGCCCTTTCCATGACTGCCGATGGTGTCAAGAGCAATACCCCCTCAAATGGCAATTCTCTAGCTGCCCCATATACCGTTATCGTCAAGGTGAATCTTTACAGAGTATTTTCCCTTATACGCCAATGCAGCAACCCTTGCCACCTATGCCCTCAAGCTCTGCTTCTGTGATAGTTCCTTCTGTGCTTGTAAACGAAGGAGGACTGAGTTGTGAGCTTAATCACACTACTGAAACCTCAAACTGGAGCATTATGGCTGCCCCTGAACCTCTTGATGATGATTTTTTAAGCGATTATTCCTCTTACGAGGGTTGCAAGCGATATGACGATGAGGAAGAGGGTAAAGGACGTTTCATTTATTAGCTATATCTGTGCGATTATACCAGCAATCTCCAGAACAAATTGATTTATAAAAGTAATATACTATGGGAAGTATCCCAATACGCAATAATATGGAACGGAGGTGCTGGTGTTTCGACAGAATACTATTCAAGATTTATTTGGCAGTGATATTTTTTTTGACGCCTTGGAAAAAGCTCTTCCTGCTGTCTTTACACGAGAGGAAGCATCACGCTGTATGGGCGGATTATTTTCATCCAAGAGTTTATCTAATATGGACGCGCAGGGAATTGGCCCATCGGTGAAGGTAAAAATAGGTAAGAAAATCGGTTATGAACGCAAGAGCTTTATGTGCTGGATTAGACGTAAGCTACACAGCTATTAAGTAAGGATTGGTATATGAACAAAGACTTTAGTTTTGAAAATACTAAGATAACAAAATTGTCTTTCGCAGGTAATCGTATTGATATTTCATTGGAAATTCAGGATGCTCATCAACAAAGGGCATCCGAGATTGCCCCTTTTTCTGTCAATGGCAAAGACAGCTTGCAGGGTGGCGGAAATAAGCCCGTATCATCGGGACAATTGCGTTTTTTGCATACGCTCTGTGAAGAATCTAATCATTTTCTTTCTGAACTGTGCCAAACTCGCTACAGGAAGTCGCCAGAGAGTCTCACAGGAGCGGAAGCTAACAGTTTGATTAAATCATTAAGACAAGGTTAAAAAGCCTTTTAGGCCGCAGGTACGCGCTTTTAGCATACCTGCGGACTTTTACTCGTATGGGAACATTTTGACTTTGCGGTAAATAGCTCCTACAATCACCGCAGAATTTACGGCGAATAAAGGACATATTCATCGCAAAAGGGGCATATATGCAATACATACATCAACGTGAAGATTGGGCGCAGTTTCGGTGGGATACAGCAAGCCTTGCCACTGCTCTAGCACAAGTCCGCTATAAGCAAGGTATACTTCTGGGGCGTATGAAGTCGTTTGGTTTTTCTTTGCAGACAGAGGCAAGTCTTGAGGCTCTTACAGTTAGTATCAGTATGTCTGCGGCTATTGAGGGAGAGGCGTTCAGTAAGGTGCAGGTGCGCTCCTCTTTAGCACGAAAGCTTGGAGTAAACATTGGCGGACTGACCAAGACAGAACGAAATGTGGAAGGTTTTGTGGATGTCATGCTGGATGCTGTTCAAAATCACACACAAGCTCTCACAAAAGAACGTTTGCTAGGCTGGCACGCAAGCCTTTTTCCTACTGGTTATTCAGGGCTGCACAAAATTCATGTCGCTGCATGGCGGACGGAGGCAAGCGGCTCTATGCAGGTAGTTTCAGGACGCATAGGGCATGAGACAGTGCATTTTGAAGCACCGTCTGCCCAACGCATAGAAAAGGAAATGGAAGACTATTTACAGTGGCTCAATACGGAAAACGACATTGATCCTGTGATAAAGTCTGCCATAGCGCACCTTTACTTTTTAACCATCCACCCCTTTGAGGATGGTAACGGACGCATAGCCCGCACCATAGCCGATTATGTACTTGCCAAGAGCGAAGAGACAGAGCAACGCTATTACAGTCTTACAGCGCAGATAGAGCGAGAAAAAGAATCTTATTATCAGATACTTGAACAAACACAGAAGGGTGATCTTGATATAACAGCATGGCTTATGTGGTACATTTCTCTATTCCATCATGCCCTTGATGCCGCAGAAAACATTATGGCGCAAGTCCAGCGCAAAGCTGATATATGGAAAAAAGCAAATATGTTCACCCTCAATGAACGTCAGCGTACAGTCATCAACCGTTTGCTCGATGGTTTTGAAGGCAAGCTCAACAACAGCAAATATGCCAAGCTCGCCAAATGCTCTCCCGATACAGCATTGCGTGACCTAAAAGAGCTGGTTGATTTCGGCATAGTACAACAAGGCGAAGGCGGCGGCAGAAGCACGCATTATGTTTTTTGTGAGGTGTGTGATTCATAGACATCGTTTCAATTTTCTAAGTTGAAGCTCCCGTCTGTAACTCTGTTCCTGGATGTGCTCTAGTTCTGGACGATAGCGGTTTACCACCTCTTCGATGGACGGTGTCTGTGTATAGTCCCGCAGTGAGCTGGTTTAGCTCTGCATAAAACAGCTCAGGGTGTTCCTGCCAATTCTTGACGATAGATTCGTAGGGAGTCAAGCCTCCCAATGTCTTTAACCTTTTTGCAAAATTGTACGCATTCACAAAGGCATTCAGATGCTCCTGAAGCTGATTATGGCTTTCGTAGTGATACTGCTTGACTGTAGCTTCTTTGAGCGTGCGGTTCATCC
>CAYOPU010000048.1:0-12802 GCA_964405915.1 uncultured Smithella sp.
CCGTATTTGTCAAAGACAATGTAATGATGAACCTGCCGGCCTTTTTGAAGGTATGCTTCACCTCTCCCGCAGGGGCTTCAACCGCCTCGCCATCGCCGAAGTCCCAGAAGAGCTTTGTATCTTTTTCAAGACCGGAAATTTCTGGTGTGAACGTGTAAGCAATGTTGGTCTTGCCCTTGAGCTTATTCGGAACGATCGTTGCGTTTAGCGCATCTTTGGTAACTTTCCCGGCATCTTCATATTTCTTTTTTGCCTTGCACGCGTTGGCCAGTGGATTGGGCGGATCTCCAAGAGCCTGGACCTCCGCTGCGAGGGTTTTTAATTCCTGTTCCAGTTCCTGAAGGATTTCCGTCTGCTGCCCGACGATGGTCTGGGCATTGGCCAGAGCTTCCGTGTTTTCAAATGCCTGCGCCTCATCAACATCATTCAACGCCTCATTTCTGGCCAGAACAGCAGAGGTTACCTGGTTTCTCTTTTCGATGAGATCGGCCAGAAGCGGGATCAGTTTCTCGAAATAGGCTGTTGTTTCGTCCGACGGGTGTTGGAAGAAGTAAGACCATTTTTCATCAAACGTTGCCTGGTTGCCGGAAGAAATGTCTCCCATGAGGTAGGCCAGTTGCGCCTTGGCCGTTGTTACGGGATGGTTGTGCCGTGTGGAAGAAAAAACAAGAAGGTCGTTAAAGCGGGAGTTGCTCTTTGCCGGTGTTGGCGTTGTTGAATCCGCCTTCTCAAGGGCTGACCAGACCAGATCGCTGATCTTCAGATCCGGTTTGCAGGGATCAAATTCTTTCAGAACGCGCTCGGATGTGCTTGCCGGGGGCCTGCTTTCCGGAGACGACGGGGAGACGCTTTGACTGTCCTTTCGGGAAACATCGGGTGAGGAAACCGGAGCGGAGGCAACTGGAAGATTGGCCGACACAGGAGATGGACTGACCTGTGGCGGCGCCGTATTGGCTGGCAGTGGTTTCTGCGGTGCTTGTTGAGGAGCAGGCGCTTGACTCGACGACTCAAGCGACTTGAGCATACGGGAGGCAAAAGGATGATTGGGGCTTATGGCCAGGGCTCTCTGAAAGTCGGCTTTCGCTTCCCTGAAGTCCTTGAGCTGTTTGCGGGCGTATCCCCGCGAGATCAGGGCATCAAGGTTATTTGGAGCGGCCTCCAGAATTTTATTCAGATCGGCTATGGCCCCATCATGTTTTCCCATGTCCGTCTTGATATTGGCCAGGGTAATCAACAGTCCCGTATCCCGGGGCTCCAGCCTGACCGCTGCCTGGTAGTCGGCCATGGCCCCGGCAAAATCCTTTTGGGATCGTTTGGCGTCCCCTCTGCCGGCATAGGCCTTGCTGCTTTGCGGATTTAAACGGATGGCCTCCGAAAAAGCGCCAACTGCCTCCGGGTATTTTTTGGCTTCCGCAAGCGCATAGCCCTGATTCATGGTTGCGGCAAATCCGTCCGGATTGATTTGCCGGACAATCTTTGCTTTCAGCGTTTTAGTCCACTGATCCATACCGACCTTTTCGTCCGCCTTGCAGACGTTAACGCCGGTAAAAAGGAAAAGAGCGCAGATGACTATGCTTCCCGGAACCAAAAATTTTAATCTCATGAAATAATCCTTTCGTCTATAAACCTGATATACAATGCGGTGCTACGCTTCCCGCTATTTCGACGTGATCTTAAATTATCATGAATGCGTATTTCCCTTTTGTCCTTGAAAAAGCATATGAGACGTGCCCCTGTATGTCAAGGGCATCTTGCCCGCAGAACAATATCCGGATGAAATGATATTATGCCCTTGAAATCCTGCCTGAATTCTGATTAATCTGTCGCGTAAAGGATGATTCAATATGACTGCAAAATCAAAACCCGATCATCAGTGGGTTTCATCAGCGTTGAAAGTCAATCTGGAGCGCACGGCGGCGGAAGTCGAGATTCCTCCGCAATACGCGCCCATTTTGCAGATTGTCAAAGGCCATTACGGTTTGCAGAAAAAAATCCGTGAACTGCTCACGGAACTTAATCATCCTTACGTCAACTGGGAATACGTTCTTAAAGAACTCAAGTCCATCTCCATTGGTGATTTTTATGTTTATAACCATCATCCGGACGGCTTGACCGCCTTGTCCATCCTGCTTGCGATTTATTTTGATATTCTGAAATCGCCCGCAGCCGAAGACGTGAAAGACAGCGCCATTCATTACCTCTTTGATTATGTCGATGCGATTATTCTACAGAGCAATGAATTGCTGGAGAGAAACGCGTCTCTGTTTCCCGGACTCATTGCTTCTTTTATGCATGCCACTGTCGGGGAAACGGCGCTTTTCAAAAAATGCTCATCCTATTTGAAGAGAATTGTCCGGGCCGCTGTGGAAAAGAAGGTGAATATTTCCGCGCAGGCTTTTGATGATTTGCTCTACAAAATGTTTCGGGAGACATATTGCTTCTGGCTGACCCAGCCCGATCCTGCGCTATGGCTTATCGCGGAGCGCAGCGCCGGCGATCCTGTGGACGAGAAGGCTTACATGGAGCTGATCGGGCCGTTGAGTCACCACCATTTTCGCAAGCTGCTCATGGATCTTGATACGCTTCGCCCCCGTGACGGCGGAAAGAACGGAACGCATATAGAAGACTTTCTGGCTCTGCCGGACTATTTCCAGATCATTGACCAATACCTGCATGTGGCCGATGCGCTCGAAAAATCGGAGGCCTACCAGGGCCGTCATCTGATTAAGCTCGATTTTCTGTTCGGGGTCATGTCCGTACCGGGGCTCAAGGACATTCACGTCAGCGCCATGCGGGAAATCAATTACTCGCTCAAGCTTGTTTTTCAGGAGGAGAAAAAGGAAAATCTGGACGAGTTTGTGCGCCGGATTTTTACCTTTCTGAAACAGAACGCATCGCAAACGGAATTCCGCGGCGCCGGCATCGACTGCATTGTCACAATGGCCCGGGAGGTTTTTGCGCAGAACGCCCACCCGCTGGTGGAAATATTTCTGGACGAACTGATTGACTACGGCTTCGAGCACCCAAAAATTTCCGGATCGACGACGGACTGGCAGGTGCAGGTCAATCCCGAGCATATCCGGACCATCCGCGCCTGGCTGGAAATTATCGCCATGAAGCCGCGCTGGACGAAAAGACTCGTCTCCGCCCTGATTATCAATTTGAAAATCGGCGGCATTTTTATTCGTGACACCGATCTGATCCAGCGGGACATCTCCCTGCTGCTCAACGCTGATATTTCCCCGACATACCATCTGATCAAAGAGCTTTTGCGCCTCTTTCCCGTTTATTTCAGCGAGATCGGCGCGGAAGGCGAGCTTCGGGACATTACCACCCGTGTGGATGAATTGTCCTTTCGCAATGATAAGTTAGTCGATTTTTTCCGCAAACAATCCCATGTGGAAAGCAACAGCCTGCTGGTTGAGTTTACGGAAGACATTTTTCGTTACTGGCATTCCGGAAACAAGCAATATATCCGCAAGCACCTGCCCGACGAAGTATATGCTCAGGTGGATTCAAGCAGTAAATATTACGGCGGCATGCATCAGGCGTTTGTCTGTCTGTTCGCGAGGGTGAATCGGGACTCCCGGAAATTTCTGGAATGGGAAAAGGAGAAAATTGACAGGGAAGTTCAGCAAATCAAGGATATTTCCGACGTGGATCGGGAGCGGGTGTCCCTGGCGATCCGCATCTATCAATTGATCCATAAAAAATATCATCCGCAGTATTTTGATTTGCTCAAAGACCTGGAAGCCGTCAATGTGTTTGACGGGAAGGATATTTTGTCGCTGAAACGGTCCCTCAAAGCTAAAGATTATTACCGCAGTCTGACCGTTATCCTGAAATTCCTGTCCGTGCTCAAAGCCCGCATTCTGTCCGAAAAGAAAACCCGGTCTTTTGAAAATATTTACTATAAAAGGCACATTGCCGCGGGCATTCCGTCGATGTACGGAACGTATCATGAGGAAAAATTCGACGCCCTGGGGTTCACGCTGCGCCTGGAGGCGCTGGGCGGCATGTTGTTTGAAGAGCTGATCAAGTCCCTGAATCTGAAATTCATCACCAAACGCACGATCGTCAGGATTCATACCTGTCTGTGGCACTTCATCAGCGCGCTGGAATTGGAAGGCATTGCCTCCGAGGGGCTTGTGGCCAAGATCAAATATATCACCAGCGCGCTCCCCATCCAGCGGTTTTCCGTGGAACAGTATCTGGATATTTTCCGGTTCATCTCCAAAGGCATTCAGGATATCATTCGCGATTTCTATATTGATATCCACAGTATCAATTTGCCGGTGATTGTCCGTCAAATCAAAGGGCCGATGGATGGAGCAGACATAAAAAGCGACCTGCCCCGGCAGGATGAAATGGTTTATGAGCAATCGGAAAATTTTATCCGCGGTCTCATTTCATCCTCTTTCGGGCTGCAAGTGCTGGATAATTTTGTTCACGCGGTGATTAAAACGCTGAGTGCCGAAATGGATAAGTTCAAAGACAATAAAAGGGTTTTGAATTTGCTGATGGCCTATAATCCGGAATTGTCTGTTTCCTCTATCTATGGCAAAAACGCTAAAATCGACAACCAGATTCTTCTGGGGAATAAAGGATATTTTCTGAAAAAGATGTTTTCTTTCGGCTTTCCGGTGCCGCCGGGGTTTATCATTACCACGGAAGTGTTCCGGGGCTATGATGCCGTCTATGGCTATAAGTATATCTTCAGAGACCTGGCCGACCGCGTCAATAAAGAAATCGCTGCATTGGAAAGGAAAACCGGTCGTAAGTTCGGTGACCGCAGCAATCCTCTGCTTTTATCGGTTCGCAGCGGCGCCACGGTTTCCCTGCCTGGAATGATGCGTTCTTTTTTGAATGTGGGCATCAACGCCTCGATTGCCGAGCATCTCAGTACAAAGGAAGATTTTCAATGGGCTGCCTGGGATTCCTATCGACGTTTCTTGCAGACCTGGGGAATGTTTCAGGGGCTGAGCCGCGATTATTTTGACGCTATCATAGATGATTTTAAACAGAAGCATGGTGTGGAAAGGAAAATACAGTTTTCTCCCGATTTGATGAAAGCAATTGCTCTTGCCTACAAGAAAGGTATTCTCGACAGTGGCATACCGCTGGCGGAAGATCCGATGCGTCAGCTGCGTCATGCCATTTTACAGGTTTTTGATTCCTGGTATTCCGAACAGGCCCGGATTTATCGGCGCCAGATGCATTTGTCCGACGAATGGGGAACGGCCGTTATCGTGCAGGCGATGGTTTTCGGCAATGTCCATGAACGCTCGGGGTCGGGTGTGATCTTTACGCGCGATCCGAAAAGCGTTTCATCCGACGTCACGCTGTATGGAGATTTTATCTTTGGCGTTCAGGGCGATGATATTGTTTCCGGCCTGGTTGAAACCTATCCCATCTCGGAAAAACAAAGGATCGCCGAGCATCGCAATACGGAGATTTCCCTGGAAGCCACCTTTCCAGCCATTTATGCCGAGTTGGTCAAAATAGCGGAAATCATGATTTATGAAAAAGGCTTCAATCACCAGGAAATTGAATTTACCTTTGAAGGTCCCCAGAAAGAGCAGCTGTTTATCCTGCAAACGCGCGATATGGAGCAGACCAAAACAAAAAGTTTAAGGCGGTTTAAGGACACGCCTTCGCTGCAAACGTCCATGCTGGGAGAGGGGATCGGCGTGAGCGGCGGCGCCCTCTGCGGACGGGCCGTTTATTCCGAAAAAGACATTAAACATTTCCGCGAGAAGGAGCCGAAAACGCCTTTAATTCTGGTGCGTCCCGATACGGTTCCGGACGATGTCGGCATCCTTTTGCAGGTGGAGGGGCTGCTGACGGCCAAAGGGGGGGCGACCTCTCATGCCGCCGTCACCATTCCCCAACTGGGCAGAGTCGGCGTCGTGGGGCTCAGTAAATTGAAAGTCTATGAAACGGAAGGTTACGCGACGCTGGAAAAGCACACGATCAAGTCGGGAGATTTTATCTGTATTGACGGCTGGAGCGGCGCTCTCTATCTGGGAAGACATGAGCGGGAGACGGATAAGTATTATTCCATCACCCTTTAATCGTCATCAGCCGTCAAAAAAATGAAAATTGTTTTTCCCGTACTCTTTTTTTACCTTATACATGGCGGTATCGGCATGATGGATGAGGGTATCCGAACTTTCGCCATGATCGGGAAAAATGGCGATGCCGATACTGAGTTTGACCCTGATCTCCAGCGGAGGAAAGCCGATGGACAGGGGCCTGGCAAATTTCTCAAAGAGAAGCTGAACAATGGTTTCAACATGACTTCTTTCCGCAATATCCGTCAAGAGAATTAAAAACTCATCCCCGCCGAAGCGGGCGATGGTGTCATTTTCCCGCCGGACAACATCCCGGAGGTTCTCGGCAATTTCCATAAGAAGTTGATCTCCGGCATCATGGCCGTAAGTATCATTGATATCTTTGAATTCATCCAGATCAACGAACAGCAGGGCCAGATGGTCGTTTCTTCTTTTTGCCGAAACAATGGCCTGTTCCAGACGATCCATCATGAGCTTCCGGTTCGGCAGCCCGGTCAGAGGGTCGTTGTAAGCCATCTGCATGACCCGCCCTTCCGTCAGATCAACGAAATTGCCCAGGATAGCCCGTTTTTCATTCATATGGATGAGAGCGATCGAGCCCAGAATCCACTTGATGGTTTCATTACCGGTCATGGTGCGGAACATGAAAAAAGATTCCGTCTTGTCTTTGATCACGGTGAGAATGCTTTTTTTTACATGCTCGCGGTCCCCTTCAAAAACAATCTTCAGCGGGTCGCTATTTCTTAATTGTTTTGTGGAAAAACCGAAAATATCAGAGAAGGCTTTATTGGTAAAAATTATCTTGTTGTCCTGGAGAATGCATATGCCGAAAGGCGACAGGTTCAGTATGAGCTGAATGAAATCATTAAGTTCCCGGACCTGCTTGGCGGTTGAATCGAATTGGCTTTTCAATCTCCTGTTTTCATTTGCGATCTTATCAAATCGCTCCTGAAGTTTTGCCTGCTCCATTTTTATTTGCGCAAGTTCTGAAGATACCATTTATTCCTTTTTCACAGTCTATGTGCCGGACAATGGCCGGATATTTTCTATGTGACTTCATTATATACCACTTTGTGCGAATAGGAAAGCAGCCCTTTATCCTGTTTGCGAACTTTTGCGAATAAAGAGCCCCCGTTTTCCGGAAAAAAGAAAACGGGGGCTTTTCGTTCTGATGATCAGGTCGTTTATTGAATATTCTTGTGAATATAGACGGTCAAATCTCCCAGCCGGTTGGTGTAGCTGCCGTATTCATTGTCATACCAGCCGAAAATCTTGGCTGCGACCACCGGCACCTGAAGGGTTCTTTCGCCGAGGCTCTGGACGAAACCCGCCGGCAGGCCGGGGATGTGCGCAAGATCAACTGGAATGAAAGCGGTTCTGGTGTGATTGAACTGGCCTTCAATAATCACGGCCGCGTCTTCGCCGATCAGATCGGTGGAAACGTTCTGCTGCATGGTAAACCGGACCAGCGGATTGTTTTGGGAGACCTTTTCATAAATTGCATTGAGCTTTTTCGTGTCGATAGTGGCGGCGTTTCCTGATTTGTCCTGCCGCGCCTGGAACGTCATGTTCAGGACGATCAGTGAAAGTGTGTTGGTCGGCACCCGGATGGAATCGCCCATGAACCCGATGTTTTTGACTTCCGGAATCACCTCGATCAGGGCCTTCGCGGCGCCGGTGGAGGTAAGAATAATATTGTTCAGGATGCTGCGCGTCTTGCGGATGTCTTTCTCACCGGCTTTCGGCATCTTATCCAGAACGCTCTGGGTATTGGTGGCGGCATGGATGGTGGACATGGACGCCGTCAGAATGGTGTTCGTGTCCTCATTATCCAGCAGAGGTTTAACCATGTGCGCAAGCCCCGTTGTCGTGCAGGACGCAGCGGAGACCAGCAGGTGCTTCTTGCGGTCAAACGCGGTGTGGTTGATCCCGTAAATCAGCGTGGTGGTGTCGTCCGGTGTCGAAAGGGCCTTGTCTTTGATTTTGAAAGGAGCGGAATGGACCACCACCTTGGCGCCGCCGTTCAAATGGCCCCGGATGGAGCCTTTCTTGTCGTCCACGGGCGTGGTCGGATCTTTAAAGTTGCCGCTGCAATCCACCACAATATCCGCGCCATATTGACGCCAGGGAATATTAAGGGGATTCCTCTGCTCGCGCAGAATAGTCACCGGAATGCCGTCGATGAGCATTTTTCCGTTTTTGTCATCCGTAATCTGAATGCAGGGCTGCGCTTTAATGCCATACAGAAACCGGTGGAGCAAACCGTAAGTGGCATCCGTCTCAATCAGCCGGGCAATCGTCTCCATGCCGGTGCCGATGTCCCGGCCCTGGTTGATGACGATTTCCTTGAAGTATTTTCTGTTGATGTGATGCCACAGCGTCAGTTTACCGATTCGTCCTAAACTGTTGATGCCGAGTACCGGCAACCTGTTTTCCTGCGTGTTACTTTTGGCCATGATATGTTTCCTCCTTTACCCCACTGATGGCGGGAGTGAATTTTTTTCCGTGATGAAAATTAGGGATGCGAAGGCGCATAGGTTCCCAATGATTGCTATGGAATGAATGCCCGTATAAATGTTGGAGAAGTCCGCTATCCATAATTCATTGAGGTCGTTTCGGAAAGACCGGAATGTTTTTACCGGAAAGTCCGGTCAAAGTCAATAGCGTAATAGGTGCAATGAAATCAATCATATATAGATATTGACCGCATCAGCAGCAGCCGCCGCTATTTTTCGATCCCGTTTCATCCGTTTGAGGGCCGCAGCAGCACTCTCCACCGCTTCGTCCCAGCAGGCCGTTGATGACCGCAGCCGCGCAGCCGACGCCGGATTGAACAAAAAGAGCGCCCGCCGGGCAGTTTTTCTGGCAGGCGCCGCACTCCATGCAGGCGTCGCGATGAATAATTCCGGCGCTTTTCCCGTTCATTTTAAATACATTGTGGGGACAGACCTCCAGACACATGCCGCAGCCAGTGCATTTTTGCGGTTCCAGCTCCAAAGTGACAACATTTTTCAGATAAACCATGCTTCCCATTTTTTACTCCTAAGCAATCATCAGCGATGTGATCCAGACAACCAGTCCGAGCATTCCTGCTGTCATTTCCAGAGGCAAAGCAAACCGCATTTCTTTTTTTACACCGGAGAGCGATGTGTAAGTCGAGCAACCGGTAAAATTCATGGCCAGGTAGGCGGATATCGCCGGGATGATCAGCAGCCACGCCAGAACCTCCGTACGATCCGCCCAGAGATGCAAATTCAGGTCGCGAAGATAAAGGAGTTCCAGAGCAATAACCAATCCGACGAAGAAGCCCTTCACAGAGAAAGCACGGCCCGGAAGATACGGCAGAAGCAATGGATGCAGAACGGTTCCACCCAGAATAGCGCAAAAGAGCGCGCCCGCGGCAAATAATCCGTTATGGATCATGTTATTCTTGAAACCGCCCGGGCCCAGAACGCCTGACAGAATTAAAAATGCAAAGGATATTATTAAAAAAGGCTTCATCGCTTCCACCAGTTCTATAGGGATTAAAACGGCCCTTTCTTTCAGAGGAAAGCTCATCACTCTCATTTCTTTTGTGGCCTTTAAACCGGCATCCAGATAAGCAGGCAAGTCATCGGCGCGGACCGGACCATAGTGAACCTTGAATCCGGAGAGCTGCTTGATCTGATGAGCGGATACGCCGGGCGCTCCCAGTTGCGGAAGAATGATTTTCCGATGGCTGACGACATTTTTGAGGCCGCTCGTTTTTATTCTCCGGATGAGTTCTTCCGTGCCGAACGTGCCTTTGCCCGCCGCGCACCAGACGTTGATGCCTTTGGTGTCCAAAACCAGAATCCAGGCGTTCCGGCCCGTGAGCGCCTGACGCAGATAGTCAAAACTCATTTTATAATTGGCGGTGGCCAGAACAGGCGATGAATCATTCGGATGGCCCAGCGCATACAGTCCGGGATCAATGGCATAGGTCATTCTGCCCACGCCCAGACGGGCTTTGATGGTTCCCCATCGATCCCGGCGGGTAAGCTGTGAGGATACGTTGGGCACGAAGCCCGCCGGTGTGGAAATTGATCCCGAGACGAAAGACTGATCGAGGCGGGGATCTGTATCAAATGTGTCCGTTACGTTGTTTCCGGTGCAACAGCAACTTCCCGACTCCTGAAAGACCGGAAACTCAAATTTGCCGTCCGGATCCAAACTTTTCTTATTTTCTTCCATCGTTTTATCCTCGATATTATTTACAGCAATCGCAAACACCTGCCGCGTTTTTTATGGCGGTGATAAAATCCTGTACAGCCTGTAGAATGTTGTCTTTTTTCTCCGTGGGCAGATGAGATGATATATTGTTAAAGAAATCCGTAAGACAGAGTTGAACGCTTCGATGAATTTCCATTCCTTCCTTTGTCAGGGTGAGCACAAAGGCCCTGGAATCGAGGCTGGACTTTTGGCGTGTTACCATGCCTTTTTGTATCAGAGGATTGATCAGGCGGGTCGTCGTGCTTTTCTCCACGGAAAGAATCCGATGTAAATCGGAAATATTCAGTTCTTTGTTTTTCATCACGGCGTCCAGAATGACAAACTGCTGAAATGTAACATCTTTGCAAAATGCGGTATCCTGCCTGCAGCATCTCGCCGCCTGGGAAAGTCCGATGAACAGGTTCATAAACTCATCATTATGCAGAGCAGTCTTTTTCATATTGGTTGTAATATGCAACTATGTTTTGATTTGTCAAGAAGAAAGGTTCCCTTGTTTTTAATTATTGCGTTGACAGCAGCGGGCCATTTCCTTATACTCGCGCCCTAAACTTTATGAAAAGGAACAAAACATGACGATCAATATTAAAACCGAAGAACACATCATGCTTATTGAAGTCGACCGGCCCCAGAAATACAACGCCCTGACGCGGGAAATGTATTCCAAAATGGCGCAGGCCTATTACAAACTGGATCAGGATGATGATTTGTGGGTTGGCGTTGTTTACGCCAACGGCAAACATTTTACGTCGGGACTCGAGTTGACTGACTGGTCGGATTTGTTCAGCGGCGGAGGTGGGTTTACCGTGGATGAGAGCAGTGAAATTGATCCATTTTATATGGTGAGTGAAAAACGCTGCAGCAAACCGATTATTTTTGCCGTTCAGGGATACTGTTACACCTGGGGGGTCGAGATGATGCTGAACGCGGATATCCGCGTGGCGGCCTCCGACACAAAATTCGGCCAACTGGAAGTTTTGCGGGGATTTTTCCCGTGCGGCGGCGGTACCATTCGTCTGGCCAGGGACATGGGCTGGTCCAACGCAATGCGCTATTTGCTGACCGGAGACACTTGGAGCGCCGAGGATGCCTATCGCATGGGATTGGTGCAGCAGGTGACCGAGCCGGGAAAGCAACTGGAAGCGGCGATGGAACTGGCGCGGAAAGTGGCGGCCGCGGCGCCGTTGGGAGTGCGCAATATTCTTAAAAGCGGGCGCCTGGCGGAAATTCAGGGGGAACAGGCGGCAAAAGACGTTATATTTAAAGATGTTGCGGAAACAATGAAAAGTGAGGACATGCAAGAAGGTCTGTTATCGTTTATTGAACGGCGCAAAGCCGTGTTTAAAGGAAGATAGCCTTTAATTTTCAACAGGAGGAATTCAATATGGCACACAGTAATTGGTTGTATCAGACGCGGGACATCATGTTCCAGATCAAAGAATGGCTCGGCGTGGAAAAGCTCCTGGCCCTTGACGCTTATAAGGATTACTACGGGATGGACGACATCAACAGCTTCCTCGATGTCAACTATAAAGTCTGCCGCGACGTGATGTGTCCGGCCAACAAAGACGCCGATGAACCCGGCGCGAAATTTGTGGGCGGCAATGAACATGCGGTGGTGACCCCGGATTCGTTCAAGAATGTTTATAAAACCGTGATGGATGCGGAACTGGGACCTCAGTTCGGTTACCGCGGCGAAGGCAAAATACCGCTGTGCTGGTATGCGCCGATTCTGGAGATGCAGTCCGCCGCGTCGCCGTCGATCGTCATGTTCTGGTGTCTGACGCAGGGCGCGATCACCGTGCTTCATGAATTTGCCACGCAAAAACAGCAGGACCTGTTCATCCCCAAACTGCGGACAGGCGTTTGGGGCGGCACCATGGGGCTTACCGAACCGGGCGCAGGTTCCGAAGTCGGTGCGGTGCAGAGCAAGGCGTTTCCAACCGACACACCCGGCAAGTATAAGCTCACCGGAACGAAATGCTTCATCTCATCCGGCGATCATGACCTGGCCGAAAACATCATCCATCTGATGCTGGCCAAGACGCCGGGCGCCAAGGAAGGCACCGCGGGCATATCGCTGTTCATCGTGCCCAAGTTCTGGGTCAACGACGACGGCTCGCTGGGCGCCTGGAATGACGTCACCACCATGGGCATCGAGCACAAGCTGGGCATTCACGGCTCGACGACCGCCACCCTCTCCATGGGTGAAAACGACAACTGCTACGGCTGGATGGTGGGAGAAGCGGAAGTGAAAGACGGACGCGGCATCGGCATGAAGCAGATGTTTGCGTATATGAACGAGGAACGCCTGAACACGGGCTTATTCTCGCTGGGATGCATCGGCGCCGCCTATTACGCCGCTCTGGATTATACCAAGCTGCGCGTGCAGAGCAAACATTCCACCAACCCCAAGGGCCCCAGTGTCCGGATCATCGAACACGAAGATGTCCGCCGCATGCTTTTGTCCCAGAAGTCCA
>CAYOPU010000049.1:0-12746 GCA_964405915.1 uncultured Smithella sp.
CCAGCAAATTTTAGGAGACCAATTGCGGAAACAATCCGCCGAAAAATAACGTTTCATCATCCGCACGGCATCAAGGTGCGTCTGGAGGACGGTGTCGTTGGCCGGATCAAAGAGAACCTGTAAATTGTTCTTGGCTTTTTCGAGTCCCTATACTGAATTCGTAGTGACAAAGAAAATGGTTGAAATTTTCTGTCAAGCGAGGTGATGGATCATGACATCAGAAAAATACAGTTCCGAAATGAACGGGCTTTGGCAGGATGCTCTGGAACGGGATTTATTTCCGGGGGATTTTATCGTCGAGATTGGCCGGTTTTTTCTGGACGCGCCTTATCAGGCAGGCACACTGGAGACAAAAGGCAGGGAAAAGCTGGAAATCAACCTGGCCGCATTCGATTGCATGACCTTTGTGGAAACCGTGCTGGCGGCGGCCCGGTGCGCCGCTGCCGGGAAGCTTTCACCGCTGCAATTCCAAAAAGAACTGAAATTCATCCGTTACCGTCAGGGGAAAATCAACGGTTATGCGTCGCGCCTGCATTATTTTACGGACTGGCTGCGGGATAATGAGAAGAAGAAAGTATTGAAAAATGTCTCGCGCCTCCTGGGAGGCAAACCGGTGCGCAAGAAGATCAACTTCATGACGGCTCATCGCGACTTATATGCGGCATTAAGCAATCAGGCGGCCTTTGAGGGAATGCAAAAGGTTGAGCAGGCGCTTTCCCGCAAGACTTTTTATCTGATAGCCAAAAGCATGGTGGCGCGCCGGAAATCCATGATTCAGCAAGGCGACATTATCGCCTTTGCGACAGACCAGGAAGGTCTGGATGTTGTTCACGCAGGATTTGCCGTCCGGCAGGGCAGAGATTTGCACCTGCTTCACGCATCCAGCAAAGAGGGCGCCGTGGTCATCTCCGGAGAAACGCTTTCGGCTTACCTGAAAGCAAATAAGAAATTTACTGGCATCATCATCGCGCGTTTTGCCTCTGCCGGGAACCATGACAACCCATGAGGCATGCGCGTCACTAACCAGGGTAAAAAATTGCACATATTGCCAATAAATATTTTGAGGAAATGAAAAATGTCTTCTTCTCCGGTTATCGTAGGTGTTGCCCAGTTTACCCAGCACGGAAAACCGGAACACCCCCTTGACCCGATGGGTCTCATGGTCCAGGCAAGCCGGGACGCTTTAGACGACGCCTGCGCAGCGCGCCTGAGAGATTTTATCGATTGCGTGTATGTGATCAACCTTTTCCAGTGGTCGTATCGAGACGCGCCGGGCGAGCTTTCGGCAAGGCTGGGACTGAAACCGAGGCAGGCTTTTTATCTGCCCGTAGGAGGCAATACGCCGCAGTTAACGGTCAACCGGGCGGCCCGCGACCTGGCCGCAGGCCGCTGCAAGGCCGTGCTGATGACGGGTGCGGAAGCCATCTATTCTCTGCGCCGGGCCATGAAGGGCGAGATCGTGCTGGACTGGCCCGCAAGTGTTCCGCCCGACCGGATCGACGGAGAGGACACCAGCGGTTTTGACAGGTTGGAGGCTTTATACGATCTCTTCTTTCCAACCTTTATGTACCCGTTGTTTGAAACGTCCTTGCGGGCCGCATCCGGCCGGTCGCCCGAAGAGCACGCGATGTTCATGGGAAGAGCCTTTGAACGCCTTTCCCGGATTGCCTCCCAAAACCCGTTTGCCTGGTCGAAAAAGGCGCTGTCCGCTCAGGTGATCGCCACGCCTGCACCGGATAACCGGTACATCGGGTACCCCTATACCATGACGATGAATGCCAACGTCAATGTTGACCAGTCCGCCGCAGTTATCATGACCACGGAGGATTCAGCGCGCTCTCTCGGCATTCCGGAAGAGAAATGGGTTTATCCCACAGGCGGCGCGGAATTTAACGATATCTGGTATGTCACACGGAGACCCTGCCTTCATGAATCGCCGGCGATACGCCATGCTTCGCGCATGGCTCTGGAGCAGGCGGGCCTGGCTTCAGGAGATATTAATTTTTTCGACATCTACAGTTGTTTCCCTTCTGCCTTTGAGATTGCCCGAAGAGAAATCGGCATTCCGGACGATGATCCGAGGGATATGAGTGTTACGGGAGGGCTTCCCTTCTTCGGCGGTCCGGGGAACAACTATTCCATGCACGCCATCGCCGGGGTCGTCGATCGAATCAGGAAAGACCGTTCACAAACGGCGATGGTGACGGCCAACGGCTGGTATCTGACCAAGCACGCCGTCGGCATTTACGCCGCGTCACCTTCTGCTCAACCGTGGTGCGACCGGGATGATTCCGCCGTGCAGCAGGAAATCAATGCCGGGGCTCTGCCCGCACCCGTTGAAAGGGCTTCAGGGTCTCTGACGGTGGAAGCCTATGTGATCCGGCACGACAAAACCGGCAATGCGCAAAAGGGGACTGTGGTCGGAAAACTGGAAGACGGCAGCAGGACCCTGGCGGATATTGATGCAAGTCCGGAAGAACTGCTGCGCATGGAAAATATCGAACTGGTCGGTCAGCACGGAAATGTCCGGTATAATCAGGCCGCAGGCAGAAATCTTGTCCGGTTCGGGGCGGTTCCAGATCGTTTTCAGGAAGTCTGCTGAAGAAAAATCGCAGAGATCGGCAACCTTGATGAAATGAAAGGATGTGCACCATGCAGGAACTCATCAGAAAAAAGTATCATCAGAAACTGACCACTGCCGAGATGGTGGCGCAGATGGTCAAGTCCGGGGACCGGATTTTCTACGGTGAATTCGTCCTCAGACCCGAAGCCATTGATCATGAACTTGCCAAACGGGCGCACGAGCTTCAGGATGTTATGATCGACGGCGTCTGCATCACCAAGATCCCCCGGTTCATCGAGGCGGATCCCCGCCGCGAGCACTTCATCTACAACGACTGGCACTTTTCCGGAGTGGGCAGGAAACTCTATGAGCAGGGCCTTTGCAGTTACATTCCTTTTACCTATCACCAGGGACCGCGGATCATCAGAAAATACAAAACCTATGACTACGTATTTGTCAGTGCCCGTCCTATGGATGCGCAGGGATACTTCAACTTCGGGCTGGTCAATTCCATCACATCGGCGGCCATTACCAAGGCGAAGACTGTAGTGGTGGAAATCAACAAGTCCCTGCCGCACTGTCTGGGCGGAAACCAGGAGTCCGTGCATATCTCCCGGGTGGATTACATTGTGGAGGGCAGAAACGCGCCGTTGCAGGAAATCAAACCCGTTGCGCCGGGTGAAATTGATGTGCGGATCGCACAGCACGTCATGAATGAAATTGAAGACGGCGCCTGTCTGCAACTTGGCATTGGCGGGCTTCCCAACGTGATCGGCTCCATGATTGCCGACAGCGACCTGAAGGATCTGGGTGTCCACACGGAGATGCTTGTCGATTCCATGGTGGATCTTTACAACAAAGGCAAAATCACCGGCAACAATAAGACCATCGACCGGTTCAAAATGGTTTACACCTTTGCCATGGGAACGAACAAACTCTACGAATTCCTGCACAACAACTCGGCATGCGCTTCGTATCCGGTCAACTACGTCAACGATCCCAGGGCTATCGGAATGAACGCCAAGGTGGTGGCCATCAACAATGCCCTGGAGATAGATCTTTTCAGCCAGGTCTGCTCCGAGTCGGTGGGAACCACCCAGATCTCCGGCACGGGAGGTCAGTTCGATTTCATCATGGGCGCGTTTTATTCACGGGGAGGGAAGGGCATCATCGGTTTGAGCTCTACCTTTACCGACAAGGACGGCAAGGTGCATTCCCGGATCGTCCCGACGCTTCGTCCCGGTTCCATCATCACGGTTCCCCGTTCCATCGTGCAGTATGTGGCCACGGAATACGGGATTGTCCAACTCAAGGGAATGCCCACCTGGCAAAGGGCGGAGGCGCTCATCAGCATCGCGCACCCGATGTTCCGTGACGAACTCACCGCCCAGGCGCGGGAAATGAAAATCTGGATTGACAGAAACCGGTGCGACTGAAAATGATTGAACCAGCCGGATGGTCTTTCCCGGCGCCATGGCGCCGGGTTTTCCGGGTTGCTCTTTGTGAGACGTCACCGTAAAAAGCCATAAGGCGGGATATTTGATTTTTCCTTGCAATGCTGGTGAATAATGGGCAAGAAGTTTATTGACAGACAACTCATTGGAAGGAGATGATCTCAGCAAGACGTCTGACGACAATCTTGCCTAATGGAGGGGTGAATCCGATATGTATCCAAAACTGACCATAGGGGACAGAGCGCCCGACTTTCGATTGCAAACGCCCTGGGATGATGAGACGGGCTTTGACGATGCGGTTGATAATTGTCCGGCTGTTTTGATTTTCCTGCGCTATTACGGATGCCCGGTCTGCCGGATGAAAATGGCAAAAATAAAGCAGGAAATTGTTCTTGTCCGTCAAAAAGGAGTGCGCGTGTTTGTCGTTCTGCAAAGTGCTCCGGAAACGATTGCTGCTTTGATTAAAAAAGACGATTTCCCCTTTACGATCATCTGTGACCCTCATGGAAAGGTTTTCCAGCGTTATGGCGTGGAAGTCGGCGGACTGATCAAATACCTGCATCCTGCCGGTTTAATTGCGGCCATCAAAGCCATCCGCCACGGCTTTCGGCATGGCAAATTTGAAGGGAAGGAAACTCAACTTCCCGCGGCATTTGCTGTGACGACGGGTAAAGTCGTTGCGTACGCGCATTACGGAGAAAACATCGGCGATATGCCGTCGCTTGCAGCAATGACAAACAGCCTATAGCAGACGATGAGGCTATGATCCGGAATAAAGATATTTTTGAAGAGAGGATTACAAGTTGAATACGAACAGTAAGCAGGCGATGCCGGATGATTTGAAAAGATGCGTTGAATTTCACGGGCACATCTGTCCCGGTCTGATTTACGGCTACCGGGTGGCCCAAGAGGCGATGCTGTTGATGAACATCCGGCGCTCTGTTGATGAGGAAGTCGTCGCCATTTGTGAAAATGATTCCTGCGCGGTCGATGCCCTTCAGGTTTTGCTGGGGACTGTCGCCGGGAAGGGCAATTTGATCATTCAAAATTACGGGAAGAACGCCTATACCGTGCTGAGCCGCGTCAAGCGCCAGGCTTATCGATTTTCCCGCAGAACGCAATACGAATACACGGGGAAAGACAGGGATGACTTTGACCGTTTGTCGGCGGCAGTGGAGGCCGGGAAGGCGTCGGAGGCGGAACGGCGGGAGCTGAAGCGTCTAAAAATGGAAGATCTGCTGACGCGTCCCTTTGAGGAAATCTTTACCACATCCGAAGTGTCCTTTGATGAGCCTCTCTACGCGCCGCTTGCGCCGTCGGAACCCTGCGCCGTCTGCGGTGAGATGACGATGGCAACCAAAATGACGGCAGCAGCCGATACCGGACGGGTCTGCATTCCCTGCTCGAAAAAAACTTAGCGTAACTGCAGACAATTGACCGGCAGGGGGACGCCTATCGGTCCTTGACTTTTTAATGCGAATCCTGGAATATCCGGCGCGTTACACGTAAACGAATAAGGAGGTTACGATGAAAGATTTACAATACATGAGCATTGCGGAAGAGGCCATGAGTAAAATTAAAAAAGGCGCTTTCCTGACCGTCAAGGCTGCGGATGTGCAAAACACGATGACCATCGGCTGGGCCATGATCGGCTTCATCTGGCAAAAACCAATGATGATGGTGGCTGTGCGCGATTCCCGTTACACCTTTGGCATTATCGAAAAGGCCCTGGATTTTACAGTTACCGTTCCTGCAGGCGATATGAGCAAGGCGATTGCTTTTTGCGGAACAAAATCGGGCCGGGATGTGGATAAGTTCAAAATGTGCAATCTGGAAACGGCGGGCGGACTGCATGTCGCATCGCCGATCATCAAGGTTCCGGGGATGCATTTCGAATGCAGGATCGTTTATAAATCCGCCATGGATCCGGCGCATCTGGATCAGGATTATCAGGCTCTTTATCCGAAAAAAGATTATCACACGCTTTATTTTGGCGAGATACTGGCCTGTTACGAAACTGCATAACCGTTAGCATTTCCTTTTCTGCACGATGCTCGCTAATTCGGGAATATAGCATCCTTCCCCTATCCGCATGTTTCGTCCTGTTCTTTTTTCAGTTTACCGGAGATGGAATCCTCAAGTTTCCGGATGACATCCGTGAGGGGATTGACAAATTCCACGCCCTCCTCATAAGATTCACCCTCCCTGAGGGTTTTTGCCCATTTTACTTTTCCCATGGTGTTTACTTTGATTTTTTGTTGCGGAAAATTTAACGTGAAATCCATCATGATGATAGCGCCGATGTTCAAAAGAACATTGGTCTGAATTTTGGCGCCAGTTGTAGAGCTGTCTTTGCTGTGGTTATCTATGGTGTTTTCTCTGTTCAAAAGAATATTGGCGTGAATTTTAGCGCCGGATGCAGAGTCGTCTTTACGATGGCTATCTGTTTTGTTTTCTTTGGCGGGATTTTCCCCGTCGGAGATGAGCGTTATGGTAACCTTGCTATAATTATCCAGTCTTGGCGTTTTTCTTTTTTCGTCCATCTCTTCCTCCCTTTCAGGGCGCCCGTTTTTTGACTCTTTGATGCACAACGTTGCTTATTGAGGTTTCACCTATAAGAAGATTATTCCAGGATGTCAATTAAATATTGACCGCAAAATATGCGGTCATGCGTCGAAGTTTATTTAGCCCGAAATAGTGTTGATGAAGGATGGAAAGAAGGCGTATCCGTAATAAAACAATCCTCCTTGACACACGCCGGAGATTGCCGCTATAAGAGTTTCAGAAACTTCCGCAAAGCCGGAAAGCAAAATATATCCGCTGCCGTAAGCATCGTGTTGAAAATTATTCCGGTTGCCGGTGTTTTCTTCCCGGAGGATAATGCGCCGCCGGTTCAGGTGACTATCCGCGTCAAAAAGAAATAAGGAGAAGCGAACCCATGGGCTCCAGATTGAAGAAAAGATCAGACAAGGCTGGAATGATTCCGGGCAGTTTGGTCCATATCGGCTACGCGTATCAGAAAGAATCAAAGATTACCGTGATCCGCTATGACGAAAATTCTTTTGACGAAAAACAGGTAAACTCCATCGCGGATTTATGCGATGAAAAAGATCTGCCGGGCAACGTGTGGATTAATATCGACGGTCTGCAGGACGTGACGCTGCTGGAAAGCATAGGTCAACGGTTCGGCCTGCATCCTCTTATCCTGGAAGATATTCTCAATACGGATCAACGACCGAAAATTGAGGATCTTACGGATTACCTTTATGTTGTTTTGAGGAATTTTTATCATCATGAAAACGACGCGCTGTTTTCGGAACAGGTCAGCATTGTTTTAGGGAAAAACATCATTTTATCTTTCCAGGAAAAGGAAAGCGCGCTTTTCGAGCCGGTTCGGGAGAGGCTGCGTGGCAACAAAGGCAAAATCAGAAAAGCGGGATGCGATTATCTTGTCCATGCCCTGATCGATAATGTCGTGGATAATTATTTTGTCCTGCTGGATAATATGGAAGACAGGATTGAACAACTGGAAAATGATCTGATTATGAACACCGCACCGTCCAAACTTCAATCTATTCATAATTTAAAAAGAGAGCTGATCTTTCTCAGAAAATCCCTGTGGCCGCTTCGTGAAACCGTCAGTTCTCTGCAACGGTCGGATTCACCGCTGATTGATGAGCCCAATGCCCTTTACTTCAAAGATATCTTTGACCATATCATCGCCATTATCGACACGGTGGATACTTTCCGGGATCTGCTCTCCGGCATGCTGGATATTTATCTTTCTTCCGCCAGCATGAGGCTCAACGAGGTCATGAAGGTTTTAACGATTATCGCGACGATTTTCATGCCGCTGACGTTTCTGGCGGGTGTTTACGGTATGAATTTTAAATATATGCCGGAGTTGGAATGGCCCTGGGGATATTTTGCCGTTTTGGCCGTGATGTTGGCGATTGCGCTGGGCATGGTCAGGTTCTTTCGCAGGAAGAAATGGATTTAATCCATACCAAAAGAGTTGCATTAAGGGCTAAAATATGCTCAATCTACGTCAACAATTTAATACTTTCAGGAGGCAGACATATGCAGGTATTCGCAGCAAGTGATATCGTCGAAGTCGCGATCAGAATTGAAGAAAACGGGATGAACTTTTATAAATTCGCTGAACAGATCGCCAAGCAGGAAGATGCAAAAAACCTTTTTGCGAAACTGGCCGAAGCCGAAGCAGGGCATAAACGCACGTTTGAAAAGTTTTTTGCAGCCATGGAAAAATATGATCCGCCGGAACAATATGCCGGTGAATACAGCGCTTATCTGCGCACATATGTGGACAATAATCTGATTTTTACGAAAGAAATCATGGACAAGAAACTCGCGGCCGTGAAAGATACCGTCGGTGCCTTTGAATTTGCCATGCAGCGCGAACTGGATTCCGTTTTGTACTATCATGAAATCAAAAATCTTGTTCCCGCAGCGCAGCATGAAGCCATCGAAAAGATTATCGAAGAGGAGAGAAAACACTACGCGCTTTTGTGTGACATGAAAAAGCGTTACGAAAACAAATAAGACAACTGAGCCAGCCATAAAAAAAGCCGCCTGCAAAGGCGGCTTTTTTATGGTGCATCCGGTTTGCTCTGCAGTTATTTTGCGGCTGGTTTTGCAGTATTTTTGACTTCAGACGCGGCTGCTTTGGGAGCGTCTTTTGCGGCATCTTTGACTTCCGCCGCCGCTTTTTTGGCATCTTCCTTTGCTTTTAATTCTTTTACGGCTTTTTGTAAATTGGCCGAGTCTTCTTCAATTTTACCGCAGCCGACAACTGCAAAAGATAAAGAAGCAATGAAAAGCATAGCAATGAAAACAGTCAATATTTTTTTCATCAACGGTGAACCTCCTCTGAAAGATTTAGAAACCTGGTTTTATTTCCCAAGCTTTTGTATGGCGGGCACGCTATACTCCAAGGGAAAGTTTGTCAAGAGTCAAAAATGAAGCGCCTTTCTTTAGGAAAGAGTCCTCCGCGACATCCCGCTCAATGCTTCAAATCGTATTTTTTTAGCTTATATCTTAACATTCTCTCCGACAGGCCCAGGATTTCCGCGGCCCGGCTTTGATTATCGGCGGCCTTGTCCATGGCTTCGCCAATCAGGTGTTTTTCCAGATCTTCGAGTGATGACCGCAACGATCCCGATGATTTTTGGTCCGGGGTGTCGGTGAATGAATCATTTTTAAAGGGCAGGTCGTTCACGGTAATATAGTTATCCCTGGCGATGACGACGGCCCTTTCCATGATATTGACCAGTTCCCGTACATTGCCGGGATAATCGTATTTCAGAAGCAAATCACGCGCTTCCGCAGTCAGTCCCTGGATGTTTTTCCCGTTTTCCCGTATAAATTTATCCAGATAATGGTTGATCAGCGCCGGCAGATCTTCTTTTCTTTCCCGAAGCGGGGGCAGGGACATGGTGACGACTTTTAACCGGTAAAAAAGGTCTTCCCGAAAAGCGCCTTCCTTGACCCGGGTTTCCAGGTCGCGATTGGTCGCGCTGATGATCCGGACATCCACGGCAATATTGGTATTGCTGCCCAGGCGGGAAATTTCCCGTTCCTGCAGGAAACGCAGTAGCTTGACTTGTACGGCAGGGCTCAGCTCGCCGATTTCATCTAGAAAGAGCGTGCCGCCGTCCGCTTCTTCAAACCGGCCGATGCGGCGGGATGCTGCGCCGGTGTAAGCGCCCTTTTCATGGCCGAATAATTCACTTTCCAGCAGGTTTTCCTGCAGGGCGCCACAATTGACCACGATAATCGGTTTGGAAACGCGCGGACTCAATTGATGAATCAGGCGGGCCAGCAGTTCCTTGCCGGTGCCGCTCTCGCCCTGGATCAGCACGGATGCCCGGCTGGCCGCGACACGGCCGGCCATCGTGATCAACTCGACCATCTGCGCGCTTTTGTAAATGATCTTTTCCGCGGTCACGCCCTGTTTGCCCAGTTCCTGTTTCAAAAGTTCATTTTCGCGGATGAGCCCCCGGCGCTCCGCGACCCGGTCCAGCAGGATTAACAGTTCTTCGAGCTCCACGGGTTTTGTGATGTAGTCGATGGCGCCGACTTTGATGGCTTCCACGGCGGTTTCAATCGTTCCGTAAGCGGTAATGATGACGACGTCCATTTCGTGATTGATTTTCTTGACTTCTTTGAGGACGTCCAGTCCGCTCATGCCGGGCATCTTGTAGTCCAGCAGAAGCAAATCGAAATGATGGTTCGAAACCGTCTGAATGGCCGATTCGCCATTTTCCGCCTCCAGAACATGGTGACCTTCTTTGATCAGAAAATCCCGCAGCATCTCCCGCTGAGAACGGCCGTCTTCCACAATCAGAATATCGAGTTTTCGCATGGGTTCTTATCCTTGAACTTATCCGGTTTTATCCATAATTTTTTCGCGCGGCAGAACGATTTCGAAAGTTGTTCCGGCGCCTTTACGGCTGATCACACGGATGTCCCCTCCGTGGCCGCGGATAATTTCCGTTGCTAATGGAATTCCCAGTCCCAATCCTTTTTCTTTGGTGGTATATTCAGGGCTGAAAATTTTTTCAATATCTTCCGCCGACATGCCGCAACCGGTGTCGGAGATGCTTACTAAAATGTATTTTTTGCTTTCATTGCTGACCATAATGGTGATTTTACCCTGGTCGGTAATGGATTCCATGGCATTTTTAATGAAGTTCAAAAATGCCTGCTGAAGTTTATTAATATCCATGGGAATAATGGCCGGAGCCACTTGCCACCTTGTCTCCAGTGTAACGCCGCGGGATTTCGCCTCTTCCGAAATCAAACTGACAATTTTTTGCAGAACTTCCGTTACGGAAAAATTACTCAGTTCCAGTCGCCTGCTTTTCGAGAAGGAGAGAAATTCTTCGATTATTCCGTTGAGTCGCCGGATTTCGTCGCGGATGACCGTGGAAAGATTTTTAAATTCCAGGGCTTTTACTTCATCGGAGGGAACGTAATCCCTTTTTAGCCGCTGGGTTGCCATGCTGATGGCATTGAGCGGATTGCGGATTTCATGCGCCACGCCGGCTGCCAACTGGCCCAGGGCGGAAAGACGTTCGGCTTTTTCCAGACGGCGTTCCATCTCGATAATGCCGGCCATGTGGCGGTTCTGATCGTGATAGAGCAGCCACATGGACAAAAGGGCTATCCCGACCACCAGCAGCATGAAAACAAAAATGTTCTGGCGGTTTTCAGCGATAATTTTATCCATCGACCCGCGGTCCAGTCCGATGCGGACAACGCCGGCAACTTTTTTATCCAGCCGGAAGGGGGATGTTATATCAAGAATATTGTGTCCTTGTGCATCCACTTTTCTGCTGATCAGATTTCTTTGCCCGGTCAGAAAAACCTGATGATTAAAATCTTTATCACTCAATCCCTGCGGTAATTTCCCAATCTCTCCGAGCAGCTTTTCCTGATGGTTAAATATCTGCATATAGATAATGCCGTGGCCTTCACCCATTTTATTGATGGCTCTTTCCACGGCAACCTTGATGCTCCAGTACTGAGCGCCCGGTTTATCCAGAATGATCACAACGGTTCCGCTGCCGTCCTTGCGCTGCAGGCCGACATAGCCGATGAGGTTTTTAAGGCGCATTTTCTCCAGTAATTCGATGGTCGTCGCCCTGCGTCCATCGACGGACAAATCGCCTTCGGCCAGCAGATTGGTTTTTAGCGGGCCGCTTTGATAAACAGCGTTGCCGCTGCGATTGAGAACGGCTGCGTACGAAAAGTTGTTTTCCGCCGCAAACTGGTGGAGCGTTTCATTGTTAATCAGGTGTTTTCGCCATTGCTCATCAATTTTCTGTCCCAGCACGGTGATGGCTTCCGCAACTAGCTTTTTGGAATAATCGGCCTCCTGCTGACTGGCCGTTTTGGTCTGTGCCGGGGTTTTTCCAGGCATTGCCACAATACTTTTGAGATTGTCTTCCGTCAGGCGCTGCAAGACGCTGATGGTGCTGAGTGCCTGATCTTCGAGAAATCCGACCAGGTTGGTTTCGCTGCGTCGGATATCCAGATAACCCATGATGAGAATCAGGGCGACCAGAATCGCCGAAACGATGCCGACGGCCAGCGGCTGGAGGAAGCTGCCCTTATTGTACGGATGTGCACCGCGTTTGATGATGGTTTCTCTTTTTTGAAATAACATCATAATATCGATATATTAAGGAAATATAAAAATGCCTCTGCCGATTTTTTTATATTTTCGGGTCATCATAAGCTATTCACGGGAAATGTCAACGATAAATACCATCATGTTCGACATTTTTGTCGAACATCTGGAAAATTTTGGTAATTATTTATCTTACTGTTATTATTTGATTAATTTTATTTACCGGAAATCAATCCGACAATTATTGCCGGAAGTTCATTGTTGTAAAATAAGAGGGGACAGACATTATTAATTAATGCATAATCATATCAATAACTTATATTTTGCGTCAACTGTGGCACAATATCTGCTTCATAATCAAACCGAAAGATAGTTAGTGTCGACTAAAAATTACGGGCATGATTAGCCGACAGCAAAAATAACCCAGGAAGGTCTTCAGACCTTCACTCTTCCCTCCCAGGGAGGCTCTAACCAGGCCTCCCGTTTTTTTATCCTTTTTTCTCTTTGTCATTTTTTTGTCGCCGCCAGTTGGCAACTCTTTCCTTGATCGTTTTTTCAAAACCTGCGTCCGTGG
>CAYOPU010000050.1:0-12628 GCA_964405915.1 uncultured Smithella sp.
GCGTCACCAGAATCTCCGAAACGCCGCGTAAATCCGCCGGTGCAACAAAGTCCACTGTTTTTAAACGTTCCTTGGTCACCGTGATGTCGCCTGCGGCAATATCACCAAGCCCCCCGGCCACATCTGTGAGCAGAATGTCTCGTGTATGTGGGATGATAAACACCGTCAAAGGACGGCCGCCTGTTTTCCTGGAATATTTCCTGTTCAGGTATTGTTCAAAATCGCGAACAGTATCACCGATAATGCCGCGTTCCCGGCCCCCGTCATTAAAATAAAGCGTGCGGCTTTGAGGCACTAAAATCCGTATCCGCCGGTTTTCGAGCATTTTATCGAAGTCCCCTGTCCACGATTCATTGAACAGAGCAAGACTGCGCCATTGGTGACTGTCATCTTCCGCCGCCTCCACCGGTTTGTCTCCTGCCAACTGGACATCGGGCTTTTCAGCCTGCGCCTGTGAGCAGGATACGGTGATGATTACCACAAAGGCCAACAGCAGATGTAATACATACAGAATTTTTTTTTGTTTCATGGACAGATTCCCCGGATGCGCCATATTAACTAAGTGTGATATTTTGGTGCGCCTGAATTTCCCTTTACTTAACGATGCTTATGTTTATATCCATATAACTGCTTTTATTTTCAGTTATGCCCTCATCCGATCAACCTGAAATGTTCCAAACAGATTGGGGTCATGATCTCTCGCCCACCTACGTGTGTAGCCTTCGCCAATGGTTCTTGTCCGGATTCCTGACCAGACCGTCTGGCTTCCAGGAATATTGACCGGGGCGTAGAAGCTTTCCGGCATAATGTAAAGCACCATTCCGTAGCCATTAACAGTGCGACCGGAAGTTGCTTTGATATCGCATGACCAAGTTGTGGTATTGTCCCAGCCGATTCCATAATCCCACGGAAGTTCCGTTGTTTGTGTGTTTTCGCTGCGTGTATCAACTGCTCCGGGAATCAATTGCTGGCATGAAGAGGGGAAGTTCCCTATCGACTGTGTTTCCGAATTGCCGCAATAGGTCCTCCCACCGAACATGTTCTGGTTCTGAACCGCCGTTCTCGCCTGATACCATTTCTGAAAATCAGTATCATTATTGTCCACAGGCGCTCTCTCTAAACTGTTGTTCATCGGATTCCAGACAAAAGATACGCTTGTTGAATTAATGTTTACGGTAATCACCACAAGTTCGCTAACCGGAATCAACTTGCCAATTACGGCGTTTGTTTCATTTCCCAGTGTTCCGTTTTTATATACAAGCATGTAGGCCGATACATCCTGCGGCGAGCTGAAAGTAATGGTTTGATCCGCGCCGAATGCAAGCGCAGAGACATCGGCGCTGGTCAGCAAATTCCTTTCCCCAGTTGCCTTATCATAATACAGATCAAATTTGCCGCCGGTCATGGTTTCTTGTGAAGCATTCCTGATCTTTAAACTACCGTTGCTCATTTCCACGTCCAGTTTGCCCCGGAAAAAGTAACTCAATACCTGCGCGGAATAACCGATGGCGCGGGGGATGAGAAAGTGCGCATAGTTTGCGTGAACTTTCTCATCATCGAGAGTGAGCGCTAATTTCTTATAATCCGCTGGCAGGTAGTTGTGTAAACTTAATGCCCGGGCAAAATAATCAACTGATTCCCCATGTCCCTTTTTTGACAGGTATAATATCTGCTTCTTGGTGGTAGGATTAGTCTCAACTTTCGGTGACATATCGGCATAAGCCGGATAGGAGAAATTAGTGGTAAAAATCGTACCTTGACTGAGGAAGTTGGCATTTGTGTATTCCGATAGGCCGATGTTGGCGGATGTCGTGATGGATGGATTATTGCCGTATTGATCCGAATCAAAAAGCTGCGGAATTATAAAAGAGGAAGTGTATGGTGTATAATTGTTATAGCTTGAATAACTGCTAATTACTGGGGCTGTTGATTTAAGAAACCATTTTTCATAAGGGTCGCCGCCTATGCCAAACAATGAAGGATGCTTATCGCCGCGTGTGTGCGCCGGGACGGACATATCCTGTACAAGATGCATAACCTGGCCCACACCTTGAAATGTCTGGGCAAAGTAATCGTCCCGTGTTGTCTTGTCCGCGGAGGTCAAAGCTTTGAAATAGTAATTCCGGACGTCATACCAGGAAGATATGGGGGCAAAATTTTGAGTACCCACGGGCATTGTCGCCCAGGTTAAAGCAGAGTAGTTTGTGCTCAAGCCTGCATTGGTAAGTGGATTGTGAAAATGGTTCAGCGAACGTGCTCCGGCATCCTCCTCTGCGCCTCCCTCGCGAAATAATTCCCATATCTTCTTTTGATTTATGCTGGTTTCTACCCCACCTTGCAGTCCCAGTTGTTTTTTTAAATAATCATCAAAAATAGGTACTTTGGCAATACGTTCGTTTATAGCGCTGTGCGTCACTGGCGCTAGTGCCAAGCATCTGTCAGAAAACATTGTGAGAAATAGAAATACGAGCAGCATTAACGAAAGCATAATATGTTTCATATTCCAAGAATTCATTTTATTTCATCCCCCAACCCTCTATTTTTTCGATCTTCATTGATGGCTTTAAATAAAAATGGCAGTTTATTTGAGCGATATTCTGAGGATGGTGCACCAGGACTTCCTATTAAAATATCTTCTCTCGTCTTCGCTTTCTTTAGTTCCACAATTCCCAGTGGGCCTTTCCATTTGACGTAGCTGCCTTTCTCAAAGGTTCCTTCTTTAATTTCCGATATCTCACCAATCTTGCCGGTGGAAAAATATTTTTCTAATGAAACACGAATTCTATCTACTCCCGTGTCATACCCTCTTTCTGTGATTGCCATGTAACCAGGCTTGTAAAAGATGAAGCTGACTCCGGCATCCAAACTAGGCGGACATAACGAGGAAACCGAAGGAAGAAGAAATTCGCCTTTGCTGTCCGTCAGAGTTTCTTTAGCCTTAAATATAGACGAACTGGGACCGCCCGGACCGCCAATAACAGCCCATCTGTGATATAAAACCACTACGACGGCCTCTATAATTGGCTGCTTCGTTTCCGCATCAATCACCCGGCCCTTGAATGCAGGTTTGCTGTAAAGTAAGTCTGCATGAGAGTATTGCAATGTCAAAAGCACTAAAACCAGTATTATCAGAATCACCCGAAACAATCTCTTCATGCTTTAACCTCCGGACAATAATGTTCACCCATCAGAAGTATTTTGTCGGCCGTCACTCGGTTTTCATAAGGGTCGCCGCCAATATGCATAAATGAAGGATGCTTGTCGCCACGTGTATGCGCAGGCACGGACATATCCTGCACCAAATGCATTACCTGCCCGACTGCTCGAAATGTTTCAGCAAAATATTCGTCTCTATCCGTTTTACTTAGTGACGTCAGCGCTTTTAAATAATAGTCCCGCGCATCAAACCACGAATACTGACCATCGGCATATTGATTTCCGACTGGTCTTATCGCCCAGTCTTTTGCAGGAATATTGCCTAATAAACCGCTATTATTTAAAGGATTATAAAAATGGTTTAAGTAACGGCCAAAATTGTCCTCGTATTTGCCGCCGTCGGCAATTAAATCAAAAACTTTTTTATTTTTGAAAAAAGTATCTTTACCATCGCTTATTCCCAATTGTGTCTTTAAATATTCATCAAGAAAAGTCCTTTCAGCGATATACTTATTTATTGCGCTGTGTGTTTCTACTTCCAATGCCTTGCTCTGAAGAGCAAGGCAAAATGATAATAAAAAAATAATTATTACTAATAATATCGAAATATTTTTTAACCGAATAATCATTTGTATTCCCCCTTTAATCCGAGATTTTTACATTCTTCATTTATAATTCTAATGAAAATCGGTAATTCCTTCGACGTATAATCTGTAGGTGGAGATGGTATTGACCGAAGTTTCTCTTCTCTTGTCTTCGCCTTTTTCAACTCCATAATCCCCTGCGGCCCCTTCCATTTTACATAACTGCCGTCGTCATAAGACCCAGTCTCAATCTCGGTGTCTTTTCCGACAACATCGGACGAAAAATACTTCTCTATCAATCTGAAAGCCATACCATTTGGCCCAATGTCATACATATATCCCGGTTTAAAAAAGATAAACTTAGTTCCCGCATCTTCTGAAAACAATATTAACGAAGAATAAGAAGGAAAATAAAACTCACCTTTGTTGTCTGTCAGGGTTTCTTTTGCACTGAAAACATAAGAGCTAGTGCCTCCAGGGTTCAAGTCGAAGGTAGATCGCTTGTAATAAAGAACCACCACCACTGCGCCTTCAATCGGCTGTTTTGTCTCGGCATCAACAGCTCTACCCCTAAACTCCGGCTTGCTATAGAGTGGCCAGGCATGTGCTGGAATGGCCGGAAACAAGAAAAAAATAATGACTGTGATGATTAATACATTTTTCATATTTCTTCCCTCCACTAAAATTCCCTGATAACCCAAAGGCCGTTCATATCCTTGATAAAGGAAACCCGATAAGTAAAAGCCACTCCGTTTTCTATGGTTTCCAATTCATAGCGTGCCACATTTTCTATAATTGATTGAAGAACAAGGCCTGCATGAGTGGAGACGATGGCCGGCAATTGATCCTTCAATAAGTTGAACATCATTTGATAACGTTCTCTGCTTGCCGGATACATCGCATTGAGCGCGGCAACGGTATCCTTGTTGGTGAGTGCTGACGTAAATATTGCCCATTTTTCCCTGAGCAGCGCATCGACCTGCGCAAGTGATAAAACAGTTACAGCCATTGTATCCTGATAAGTATTGTTGTCCGGTCCAATTGCCTGAACCGTGAAATAGTAAATGCCTTCCGTAGTTATCTTGTACCTGTATTCATCGGGATTAGCGCCGGTCAATTGCTCTATTCCCGCCGGTCCGGTGAATGTGATCACCGGATTGTTGATGCTGAATGAACCGTTGATTCTCAATGTAACTTCCAGCGGGGATGTGCCCGAATCGGGATAGGCGCTGATTTTGAGATAATTTGCCGCCGGTGTTGCATTAACGGTTATCGACTTTGTTGCTGTCGCGCCATTTGTGTCGGTGGCGGTAGCTGTTATGGTATTTTGCCCCGCGGTTAAAGGAACGTTGTTGACGGCAAATTGGTTATTGCTTAATGTCGCGGGAATACCGTTTACCGTGACGCCCGTTTCCGTTCCATTATAATTATTTATCGTTCCCGTCACGATAGTGCTTGTTCCCGTTAATGACCCTCCATCCAATGGCGATGTTATCGTTATGTCAATTGTTTTCACATCCACTACGGCAGTTGCGGTGGCAGTGCCTCCGGGAGCAGTGGCAGTGATCGTATAAGTTGTTGTTTGAGTGGGACTAACAGAAAGGGAGCCATTAAGCGATACTTCGCCGATGCCATTGTCAATTTTACAGGTATCCGCATCAGTGCTTGTCCAGGTCAATGTGGTTTCCGCGCCGGAAGTTATGCTTGCGGGATTGGCAGATATTGTTACAGTCGGTTTCGGCCGCGGCTGAAGGCCTGTTTGAATGATTTCAATTGTTAAGTGACTTTCCGGCTTACTTTTTAATTCCACTTCAACAGTGTTTTGACCGTTTTTTAAATTGACGTTGGCAATTAGAAAGTTGCGGTGATGATTAAAATCATGAGGACCGAATATTTTTTTGCCATTAAGGGATATAGTGGCACTGTCGACTTTATTGTTTTTGTGCTTATCAGAAAAATGCGGATGAAATAATTTATCGCCGTTTTTAATAAATATCTTTCCTTTACCCTGCTGCGCCTGAAAAGTGTCCTTGAAAAGATCAGGCTTTCCGGTCGTTCTCGTATATTGCTTGGGACCGAAAACAATCCTGCTATGATTGTGCGCCAGTGCGGATGATATGAATAAAATAATGATCAAAGAAAGAATGGTTAAAATAGAAATTGTGCGGTGCGCAGATGGAAACAATTTCCCCGACGACAGATTCTCCAACATAAAAAGCCCCCTTATTTTTAAGTTATCTGCCTAAAACATAAGACCGTCTTGATCTTTTTCCTGCAAGCTACTTTTTGTTGCCTTAAGACTGGTATTATTGATAATGATTTTTTTATTTCGCGGCAGTGTAGGAAACTTGGTCTTGTTTGTCAAGAAATCTTGACAACATAATAAACTCAACCGGATAAACCAGTTTCATATCTCCCCTATCCCCAAATTCCACAGCCCATCTCCCTTTCCCTATTGAACTAAATAAACATTTGAGCTAGGAAGATACCAAATTATTGAAGGAAACGGTGCATGACTTCCCAACAGATAAAAATCCGGCAAATGCTGTCCGAAAAACAGGGTATTTTACTGGTTCATTACTACGCCAGACCCGAAATTCAGAAAATAGCCGATGTGCTTGGCGATTCGCTGGTGCTGGCGCAGGCGGCAGCACGATCCGAAGCCAACGTCATCGTTTTTGCGGGCGTGCACTTTATGGCGCAAAGCGCGGCCATGCTCTCGCCTGAAAAAACGGTGCTGCTGCCCCGCGTGGACGCAGGCTGTCCGCTGGCCGATATGGCGTCGGCGGATGCGGTCAGGAAAATGAGGCAGGCCCAACCGGACGCCGTCTTCGTAACCTACATCAATTCCACCGCGGAAGTAAAAGCCGTAAGCGATATCTGCTGCACCTCGTCCAATGCGCTTAAAATTATTAATACACTGCCCCCGGGTAAAAAAGTCGTTATGCTGCCCGACGGCAACCTGGCCAGACATGTCGCAGCCGTCACCGGCAGAGAGATTATCGCGTGGGAAGGCTGCTGCCCGATCCACCAGGCGCTGACGGCTGAAGATGTCGCGGCGCGCAAACGGGAATATCCGCGAGCGCCGTTTGCCGCGCACCCGGAGTGCCGCGAAGAAGTGCTGGCGCTGGCTGATTTTGTCGGCTCTACATCCGCAATTCTTCAGTTTGCCCGTGACTCAAAATCAAAGGAAATCATCATCGGAACAGAAGAAGGTATTTTAACCCAGCTGAAGAAACACAACCCGGAAAAAACCTTTATTCCCGCCTCGCCCGCTCTTTTCTGCGCCGACATGAAAAAAATAACCCTGGATGATATCGAGCAATCGCTGATAACCATGCAACCGGTGATTACGGTTCCCGGGGATATAAGTCTGGCCGCTAAAAAGGCCCTGGATAAAATGCTGGCGATTTCATAACCCGGCCGCTTTCTTTGTTTGGATGACATTCGTTGAGAAAAATCATTGATAAAAAAATTTTTCGGGAAGCCCCGCCTGTGCAGGAGCTTCTGGATCTGATTGAAAAAAAGACGCCCGTCATCGACGTCCACGGGCTTGCGGGCGTTGCGCGTCCGCTTTTGACCGCGCTTTTGTTTGACCGTCTGGCCGCCCCCCTTACAGTGATTTGCCCCACGGCCAAAGAAGCCGCCGCATTTGCCCGCGACCTGACGCTCTTTCTGGGCGAAGAGGCTGTCCTGCACTACCCGCCGCTGGATTTTCTTTCCATCGACATGTTCGCCCTCCAGCGGGAGGAAGAACTGGCCCGTCTGAATGTGCTGACCCGGTTGCAGGTGGACAGCCGCAAGATCATCGTCACAAGCCTTGCGGCCTGCCTGCAAAAAGTCATGCCCTTTTCCGATTTCAACCGGTATCTGAAAATTATCTCGACAGGCGATTTATTGCTGATGGAGGAGTTCCCTGCCCGGCTGCTGGCGGGCGGCTACCAGCGGGTATCGCTGGTGGAAAGCCCCGGCGAATTCAGCCTGCGGGGCAACATTCTGGATATCTTTTTACCCACGGAGACAAAACCGCTGCGCCTGGAAATGTCGGGCGACGAGATCGAAGCGATACGCTGTTTCGACTGTTTATCCCAGCGATCAGGTTCTGCCGTTGACGCTTTCGTTCTCGGTCCGACCGGTGAAATTCTGATCGACGAAGCCAGACTGCAATGCGCCGTCCGCAATGTCAAACGCCGGGCCGATGACCTGGACCTGTCGCGCGATCTGCGCAGTCGGCTTGTGGAAACGCTCCGGCAGCAATCCGCAACCTCCGTCAATCCAATCTTTCTTCCCCTGTTTTATGAAGATTACGACGACCCGGACGGAAACATCCGGCAAAAACTATCGAGCATTTTCGATTATCTGCCGCAAAATGGCCTGTTTGTGTTGAACGACCCCCTGGCAATCAACCAGGCCGCGCAAAACACCGCCGCCAGCATCGACAAGCTGCTTTACAAGGCAAAGGCAAGCGGCAGGTTTTACCTGGAAAGCGCCGGCGTTTATCTGGATGAAGAAACGCTCAGCGCCCGTCTGGCGGCATTCAGACAGATTCGACTTTCCGGCCTGACCCTGGACGACGGGAATAGTCAAATGCCCTCGGTGACACTGGCGGCCGGCCAGGATATTATGGCAGCCCTGCCCCTGGCCGGTGAAGTCAAGGAAGAGGCCCTGTTGCGCCAGACGGCGGATAAAATCAAAAACTGGCTGGCCGGGGATATCCGGGTGTTTCTGATCTCGCCCACACCGGAAGACGTCACCAGGATGAAGCACCTGCTTGCGGGATATCATCTGCCGGTGCAGGTTCTTCCGCCGGGCGCCCGCCTTCTGGAAATCGTCAACCATCCGGATGATGCCGCAGCGCTTTATTTGCAGGAAGGAAAAATCTCCGGCAGTTTTATATTTGAAACGCTGGGGTTGGCGTTTTTGAGTGAAGAAGACATCTTTGTCAAAAAGACAACCCGCCGCCGCGTGCGTCCGCAACGTGAAGGCTATTTCTTGAAATCCTTCGGCGATTTGAAAGAAGGAGATTTTGTCGTGCACACGGATTTCGGCATTGGGGTTTACCGGGGCCTGCAAAAAATAACAGTGGGTTTGATCGAAAATGATTTTCTGCTCATCGAATATCTCGACGCCGACAAACTCTATCTGCCCGTCAATGCTCTGGAAAAAATTCAGCGCTATCTGGGGCCGGACGGCTGCACGCCGAAAATCGACAAGATGGGCGGAACCTCCTGGGACGCGGTCAAAGAGCGGGTCAAAAAATCCGTGCGCGACGTGGCCGAAGAGCTGGTGGCGATCTACGCCACACGCGAGGCGATGGAGCGAAAATCTTTTGCGCCGCCGGACCGCGTCTATGAAGAATTCTGTTCGACCTTTGAATTTGAAGAAACACCCGATCAGGCCAAAGCCATTGAAGACATCCACGCCGATATGGATGACGCAAAACCGATGGATCGTCTGATCTGCGGCGATGCGGGGTTTGGTAAAACGGAAGTCGCGCTCCGGGCGGCGTTCCGGGCGGTCATGGACGGCCGACAGGCGGCGCTCCTGGCGCCGACCACGATTCTGGCCGAACAGCACTACGCGACTTTCTCGCAGCGCCTGGCCGACTTCCCCATCCGCGTGGAAGCGCTCAACCGCTTTAAAAGCGCCGCGGAGATTAAGAAGACCCTTGGAGATCTTCGTCTGGGAAAAGTGGATATCGTTGTCGGCACACATCGTCTGCTTCAAAAGGACGTTGAATTTAAAGACCTGGGGCTCGTGATTATTGATGAAGAACAGCGTTTTGGTGTGTCGCACAAAGAAAGGCTGAAAAAAATGCGCACGCTGGTGGATGTGCTGACGCTCTCCGCCACACCGATTCCGCGCACGCTGCACCTGTCGCTGGTCGGTATCCGCGATTTGTCCATTATCAATACGCCGCCTGAAGACCGGCAGCCCATCAAAACCTATGTTCTGGAATTCGATGAAGACACCATCAAGACTGCCGTGGAAAGCGAACTGGCGCGGAGCGGACAGGTCTTTTTTGTTCATGACCGCGTGCGATCAATCTATTCCATCGCCCATCTGGTGCAGCGGCTGGTCCCGCAGGCGAAAGTCGGCGTGGTGCACGGCCAGATGAAACCGGCAGACATCGAAAAGGCCATGTCGCAGTTTATCCGGCGCGAATTCGACGTGCTCGTCTGCACGACGATTATCGGATCGGGACTGGATATTCCCTCGGCCAATACGATTCTCATCAATCGCGCCGACCGTTTCGGCCTGGCCCAGCTCTACCAGATCCGGGGCCGCGTGGGCCGGGGCAGTCAGGAGGCCTGCGCTTATCTGCTCCTGCCCAGGGGCGCGCTCCTGTCGCGCAACGCCTTAAGAAGGCTTCAGTCCATCAAGGAATTCTCCGAGCCCGGTTCCGGCTTCCGCATTGCCTATAACGACCTGGAAATCCGCGGGGGCGGCAACCTGCTGGGCCTGTCGCAGGCGGGGCATATTTCCGCGGTCGGTTATGAACTTTACACCGAACTGATGGAAAAAACGGTCCGGGAGATTCAGGGCGACACAATGCCTGTTGAAGAAACGCTTCCGGAAATTCAGATGGGAATCTCGGCCCTGCTTCCCGAAGACTATGTGCAGGACGTTCATCAACGGCTGATTTTATATAAAAGAATATCGCATGCGGCAGGCCCCGAAGACCTCCGGGAGATACGCGGAGAACTCACCGACTGCTACGGGCCTTTGCCGCAAACGGCGGATAATCTTTTGCGCGTGATCGGCATCCGCAATGATTTAAAACCGCTGAAGGCCAAAAAAATGGGGTACGACGGCAAATACTTTTATCTGTTTTTCAGGGAAAATTCACCGATTGATCCGGCCAAAATCATCTCCCTCTCCCGAAAGAAAATCAAAGACTTACGCTTTACGCCCGATTTCAAGTTGTTTTTGCCCGCCCGGGCGGTTACCGCACCGGAAATCCTGGATCAGGCCGAAGGTCTTTTAAAGATGCTTGCCCAATAATCATTATCAAGATATACAGCGATATGAAAAACTTACGATCGTTAAGATTAAAAAAAATAATCAGGCAGCTCAAATCGTTCACACTTCCGGCGCTGCTGGGTGCGTTGTGCATGCTTGCATCCTGCGACAGCGACGGCATCCGCAATCGGAAGCATGTCGCGACCGTCAACGGCGAGAAAATTTATCTGGATGAATATCGTGACCGGTTGAACGCCCAAAAAGGCATTCTCTCTCCCAAAGCCTTTCCGGATTCACGAAACAAACAGAAGCTGCTGGAAGAGGAAATTCTGGAATCCATGATCACGGAAAAAATCGTCCTCCAGCGCGCCCGGGAGCTGAACCTCTCCGTCAGCAAAGCGGAACTGGACGGGAAACTGATGGATATCCGGAAAGATTACGGCAATAATTTTTTTGATTTGCTCCGCGCGCAAAATGTGCAATATGAAGACTGGTGCGAAGAACTCAAGAAAGAAATGCTGCTGGACAAGCTGGTGGCCGCGGACGTCAATGCGCGTGTCCGCGTTTCGGAAAACGAAGCGGAGGGTTACTTTCAGGATCATCCCGGCATTTGCCGGGCTGAAACACGTATCCGGGCGTCGCAGATTGTCGTGCGGGATCCGGAAAAGGCAAAAGACATTAAGGCCCGTCTGGATAAAGGTGAGGATTTTGCCGTCGTTGCGGCTGCAGAATCCCTGGGACCGGAAGCTTCACGCGGAGGCGATCTGGGATTGATTACCCATCAGACCATGCCGGAGCCGCTGGATAAAACTCTTTTTAAGCTGCGGCCAGGCAAAGTAAGCCCTGTTGTCAAAAGCGCTTATGGATACCATATTCTCAAAGTAGCCGAAATACAGCCTGCCCGGACAAAATCTTTTTCCGATTGCAGGGAAGATATTATGGCTGGTCTCAGGGCGCAAAAGGAAGATGCGGCATTTAACGTCTGGCTGGAGGAATTGAAGATCAAAGCGACAGTCAAAAAAGAAACTCATCTCCTTTCCCGGATGATACAATAATAAATTGAAACAGGAGGAACAGACTGTGAAAGCGTTGAAAACAGGACTAACGATAATCGCAGTGATTTTAACAATGTGCACGATAGCCGCCGCCGAAGTGGCGGATAGAATCGTTGCCGTTGTGAATGATGAAATTATCACGCAAAGCGAACTCAACCGGGCGTTTGAACCCTATGCTAACAACATTGAGGCCACCTATCAGGGCAGCGACAAGGAGGCCGCTCTGAAGCAGAACAGAGCCGCCTTCCTGCAGCGGCTGATTGACCAGATCCTGATCGAGCATGAAGCGAAAAAAGCGGGAATGGGCATTACCACCATCAAAGATGAGGAAGTAATGGCTGTGATCAGGGACATGCTGGACAAAAACAATGCATCCATGGAAGGCTATTTAAAAAAACTGGACGCGGAAGGAAGCTCGCTTAACGCCGCAAAAAAGGAAATCGCGTTGCAGATGCTGCGCATGAGGCTGCTGCGCAGAGAAGTGCAGTCCAGGATTCTGGTCACGGATGAAGAAATAGGCGTTTATTACGATAAGCACCGCCAGGACTACGAAGGAAAAGAAGCGGTTCGCATCCGGCAGATTTTACTGCCGGTCACCAAGGACACGGGAAATATCATGCGGGAGAGCGTCAAAGAACAGGCACGGCAGTTACGAACGCGTATTCTCAAAGGCGAGTCTTTTGAAATGCTGGCATCGCAATACTCCAAAGAACCGGCGGCGGCGCAGGGCGGAGATATCGGCTTTGTGGAAAGAGGCGTCATTCTGCCGCAGGTGGAACAGGCGGCCTTCAACCTTCCCGCGGGTCAGGTCAGCGACGTGATCGAAACGGAAATGGGATTTCACCTGATCACCGTTGTCGATAAGCGGGG
>CAYOPU010000051.1:0-12273 GCA_964405915.1 uncultured Smithella sp.
GAAAGGGCGGGATGGGGTTGACGAATCCGACAAAAGCCGGTATCAGAATTGCCGTCACCTTCCCGCGGCGGTTCGGATACCGGCAGATACTCCTTGATGTCATGCCCGAGTTTTTCTGTCGGGCATCCAGGAGGTTCCTCGTTCCGACGCAGCGCGTGGGAACGAGGATAAATAAACTAGTCCGGGTCTTCAGACCCGTTTGATGCATGAATCCAATAAGGATTAATGTTCCCCATATGGCGAGGCGTTTGACGGGAAATGAGCAGCAGCCGGTGATGACCGGCGACAAGGGTTCTGTACTGGTTGTTTTCAAAAAGGAGACGCCAGCCGCGAAGGCGAAAGAATAATCCACCCCAACCCTCCTTTAGAAAAGGAGGGGGCGTCGCCTTTCAGGCGAAATCCACCCCAACCCTCCTTTAGAAAAGGAGGGGGCGTCGCCTTTCAGGCGAAATCCACCCCATGCCCCCCTTAAAAAAAGGGGGGCATGAGCTTTCCCCCTTTGTAACCACCCAATGGGTGGCGCGAGGGGGAGTAAGGGGGATTCCGTCGCAGGTGGAGTTTTCCCCCTTTGTAAAGGTGGAGTAAGGGGGATTCCGGCGGAGCTGGAGGTTTCCCCCTTTGTAAAGGGGGAGTAAGGGGGATTCCGGCGGAGCTGGAGGTTTCCCCCTTTGTAAAGGGGGAGTAAGGGGGATTTTATGCTGCCCTTTAACAAAAATCTGAAACCGCTTGCCCGGACTTTGAGAAGTAACATGACCGATGCAGAAAAGCTGTTCTGGTCAAAGGTGAGGCGAAAACAGATTGGCTGTTTACATTTTTATCGCCAGAAAAACATTGGTCCGTATATCGTGGACTTTTACTGCCCGGCGGCAAAGCTGATCGTGGAAATTGACGGAGGCCAGCATTATCAAACTGATGAAATGGAAAAAGACAAGGTAAGAGACAGGTATCTGGAGAAGCAGGGATTGACCGTTATTCGTTTTTCCAATCTGGATGTGTTGAAAAATATTGATGGTGTTTTGGAAAGGATGAGGGAATATTTAAAATCCCCCCTCGCCCCCCTTTAGAAAAGGGGGGAGCGTCGCCTTTCAGGCGAAATCCACCCCGGTCACGCTGTAGAAAACGAGGGAGCTTCGCCTTGCAGAAAAAATCCCCCCGGCCCCCTTTAAAAAAGGGGGGACTTGAGCTTTCCCCCTTTGTAAAGGGGGAGTAAGGGGGATTTTTGATGACCCGCATTACATAGTTGAATGATAGAGGTGTATTAGCGAATGGATAAAAACGGCATTGCATTTTGTAAAATGAGCGGCAGCGGCAATGATTTTATCATTATCGACAACCGGGATTTGTCCTTGCATGTCGGCGATCTGCCGGTGTTTGTCCGGAAGGTCTGTGAACGCAAGGTATCGGTGGGGGCGGATGGTCTGCTGCTGATTGAGCCATCGTCCATCGCCGATTTCAAGTGGAAGTTCTTCAACTCCGACGGCAGCATTGCGGAAATGTGCGGCAATGCGTCCCGCTGCGTGGCGCGCTTTGCCTTTGCAAATGGTATCACTGGGCGGATGTTGTCCTTTGAGACACTGGTCGGCATCATTACCGCCGAAGTTCATGGCGATGTTGTGAAAGCCCGGCTGACCGATCCATCCGTCCTGCGTCAGAATGTTCGTATTTTTCTGACGGGTGGCGAATATGGATTGGACTGCATCGACACAGGTGTTCCCCACGCTGTTTGTTTTGTCGCATCCGTCGAGGCGTGCGATGTTGTCGGAACCGGCAGGGAAATTCGCCGTCATGACGCTTTTCAGCCCAGGGGAACCAACGCGAATTTTGCCCTGGTGCAGGATCGTCATAAAATGCGGGTTCGAACCTACGAGCGCGGCGTGGAAAATGAAACGCTGGCCTGCGGCACGGGCGTGGTCGCTTCGGTGCTGGCTGCCGCCGGGAGGAATTTTGTGGATTCGCCGGTCGATGTGACCGTGCAAAGCGGTGAAATATTGCGTGTTTATTTTGCAGTTCGGGAAGGCCGTTTTGAGGAAATATATCTTGAAGGGAAAGTGAAAATGGTCTATCAGGGATTGCTTTTTGAAGAAGCATACCAATAAAACAGGATTCAGGAAGGGACAATAACTGTGCAAACTGCCGAAAGATTAAAAAAAATACCCCCGTATCTGTTTATGGAGTTAAGGAAAAAAATCAATAAGGCCAAATCCGAAGGCGTGGATGTGATATCGCTGGCCATCGGTGATCCGGTGGAAGCTACGCCTGCTTCCATCATTGATGAACTGTGCCGGACGGCGCGCGACCCGCAAAACCATCGTTATCCCACCGATGAAGAAAAGGGTATGCTGGCTTTCCGGAAGGAAATTGCCCTGTGGTACGCGGAAAGATATGGCGTTACGCTCAATCCGGAAAATGAAATTCTGGGTCTGATCGGCTCCAAGGAAGGCTGCCATCACTTTGTTCTGGCGCGCGTCAATCCCGGCGATACCGTGCTGATGACCGATCCCGGTTATCCGGCATATCGCTCCAGCATCCTGATGGGCGGGGGAATACCCCATAACGTGCCCATTCAGCCGCAGAATAATTATTTGCCGGTATTGGAAGACATTCCGTCGGACGTGGCGAAAAAAGCCAGTGCAATGTTTTTGAACTACCCGAACAACCCGACGGGCGCGTGCGCCACGCTCGACTTTTTGAACAAGCTGGTGGCCTTTGCCGGCGAGTATGACATTGCCATCTGTTATGATAACCCCTACAGTGAAATCGTTTTTGAAGGGCAGGAACGCATCAGTTTTCTCATGGCGCCGGGCGCCAAAGATGTCGGCGTGGAGATGAATTCTCTTTCCAAACCATTCAATATGTGCGGCTGGCGGCTGGGGATGGCGTGCGGCAATCCCGATTTGATTGCCGGCATCAGCAAAGTCAAGGAAAATACGGATTCCGGAATTTTCAACGCTGTGCAGTTTGCCGGCATTCAGGCTCTGCATAACGAAGCGGGCTTTATTGAGGACATGCTCTCCATTTACGGACGGCGCAGAGAGCTGGTCTTGAAAACGCTCAAAAAGATCGGCATTGATTTTAATCCGCCGCGCGGCACGTTCTATCTGTGGGTGCCGGTGCCCCAAGGCATGACGTCGCTTGAATTTACCAACCGCCTGTTTGAAAAAACCGCCGTTGTGGTGGCCGCAGGCACGGCTTACGGCCAATACGGAGAAGGCTTTGTCCGCATTTCGCTTACCGTGCCGGATGACCGGCTGAAGGAAGCGATGAGTCGTATGGAGAAGGAATTTAAATAATGGAAATGGGTATTTTGGGCCTTCCCCAGAGCGGGAAGAGCACCTTGTTTGAAATTATGACCGGCGTGAAAAGCGGCCAGTCGCACAGTGAAACGGTGGTGCGCGGTCAGGCGTCCGTTCCCGATGAGCGCTTCGACAAACTGGTTGAAATCTACAAGCCGGTGAAAGTGTCGCCGGCTAAAGTACCGTTTTCCGATGTACATGCCGTGGGCGAACATCCGTGGGAAGCCATCCGCCAAAACCTGAGCGGCGCGGACGGCATCCTGCATGTGATCGACGGTTTTTCCCTGCCGGATATCTCGCTCAGTCTCGACGCGTACCGCAAACTGGAAGATGAACTGGTCCTCTCCGACCTTTTGATCATTGAAAAAAAGTTGGAGCGTCTGGGCAAAATGGCCAAGAAGCCGATATCACCGCAGGAAACGGCGCAAAACGATCTTCTGCCCCGGTTAAAAGACTGCCTGGAAGCGGGGAAACCCTTGCGCGCGGCGGGGCTCACGCCTGCGGATGTCTTCACCCTGCGAAGCTTTTCGTTCTGGACGATCAAGCCGGAACTGGTCGTGGTGAATGTGGCCGAAGACAATCTTTCCTTTGCCGACGATTTTGCCAAAGCAGCCAATCTTAACTGCCCGGTGATGGGGATCTGCTGCCAGATCGAGGCGGAACTGGCCGGGCTTTCCGCCGCCGAGCAGAAAGAGTTTCTGGCCTCCATGGGCATTTCCGAACCGGCGTTTGGCCGGATTATCCGTGCGGCATTTTCGCTGCTGGGGCGCATGTCATTTTTTACCGTCGGCGAGGACGAAGTCAAGGCCTGGGTCATACCCCTGCATACCAAAGCCCCCAAGGCAGCGGGCGCGATTCACAACGATTTCGAACGGGGCTTTATCAAAGCTGAAGTCATGTCTTTTGACGATTTCATGTCCCACGGCGGTTCGCAGGCTCAGGTGAAAGCATCAGGCCGCCTCCGCCTGGAAGGAAAAGAATATATCGTCCAGGACGGCGACATCATCACCTTCCGTTTTAATGTGTGATTTTCAGTTTACCTTTCACATGGAATCCCCCCCCCAGGGACAAAGATAATAGCTAACTATTAAATTTTACTGGATAAAAAAATTAATGGTCATGGGAAATATTTATTGACAGACAGGGCGTCGAAGAGTGATAATACTACTGAAATTATTGACCATTGATACAAAATATTGAGTGATTTTCAAGCAACTATTATATTTCCCGGAGGAGAACTGTAATGAAGAAAGTGGTTTTGATAATCAGTATTTTTCTTTTAAGCGTTGTTTTTAATTTACCGGCTTTTTGCCAGACAGGCCATCCTCTTCTGGAAGAAGGCATCAAACAATATCAGGGGGAGAATTACGAAGAAGCGATCGAGACATTGACCAAGGTCAGAAAGGATGATCCCGCTTCATCCATGGCGGCTTTCGTTCTGGGAATGGCTTATAAGCAAAGCAGCGATTTGCCCAATGCCGAAAGCAATTTGCGGGATGCCGTGGCGCTGACGCCCAAAGTCAAAGAAGCCTATGTGGAACTGATTGATGTTTTGTACCAGCAGAACAAACTTGCCGAAGCCAGAACACATCTTCAGACAGCCAAAACTGAAGATATTCTTCCGGCCAAAATAGCTTTTCTGGAAGGGCTGATCCTGCTTAAAGAAAACAAAAACTCGGCAGCGGTTGCCGCCTTTGAAAAATCCAAGAAGCTTGACGCATCGTTTGCCCAGTCCGCTGATTTTCAAATCGGCATGGCCTATATGAAGGATGGCAAACTGAGCAAAGCCCGGGAAAGCCTCAATTTATCCATCACCCAGAATCCCGTGTCGGATCTGGCCGGCTACGCCAGGCAATATCAGGACATTGTGGACAGCGCCATCAAATCCTACCAGCCTTTGCGTGTGACGCTCAGCGCTTTCGGCGGTTATGATACAAACATTATTTCCAAACCCAAGGATGATCTTTACACCGCGGGTCTCGACGACGAGAAAGGCGTTACGCTGACCTCGTCCGCCCGGATTGACTTTACGCCCAGAATAGAAGGCCCCTGGCTTTTTAACGCGTCCTATACGGCGGCATCCTTTGTGAACTCAAAGCACACCCACTCCCACGATTCCCTGGCCAATTCCATTTCCATGGCGCCGGGATACAATTTCGGCCGCATGGCCGTCAATTTAAATGTCGGTTATACCAATTTTCTTCTGCGGACGGATGAAAGCGCTATCGCGGACGGAGAAGCGGGATACAAGAAATATTTAGACTATTATTCGATCGGTCCGTCTGTCCGGTTTTTAATTAACGAAACCAATATCGTTGAACTTTATGCCGGCTACGAAAAGAAAGACTACGATCACCAGAAAGATTCAGGCCTGCTGAATTCAGTCAATAATAGAGATACGGAAGGCCCCAAGGCCTATCTGAGCTGGATCTGGCTGTATATGCCCAACGGCTTTTTCAACCTGCGCGCCGAGTTTACCGGCGAAAACGCCGATGGAGCATGGTGGTCAAATTACGGCAAAAAAATTACCGGCAACCTCAGCATTCCGCTTCTGCCCCGGGCAATGGCGGATAAATTCGGTCTGCTCAGCCTCCAGTTGACCGGGGGTGTTAATATTCAGGATTATCCTCATCATCAGATTTATATGGCGGCTGACGGCTCCAAACCCGCCCTTCAAAGAAGAGATGTGACTTACAACGGTTCCATCGGTCTGAACTGGGCATTTTGGAAGCATGGCACCTTTATCTGCCAGTTCAGCGAAACAAGCGTCGATTCCAACATTCCTTATAACGCCTACAGCCGTGAAATATACATGGCGGGTTTAGAGTTCCGGTATTAACATGTTTTGGGATATGATCTAATTTAAGGGAGAGATTTATGAAAACGAAACTGACATCCTTTATCGTTATGTTATTGATGGTTCTGGCAATGGCGGCAGTCGTGCAGGCCGCACCGGCCGGCAAAGTAACCAATCTTGAAGGACGGGCGGATGTCACCGCACCCGGTCAACCTGCAAAGCCGTTGCTGATAGGTGAGGCCATCAATGTGGGTGATATCATCCGGACCAAGAACGCTGCAAAATGCGAAGTGACATGGGTCGATGGCAGTATCGCCCGGCTGGCGGCAAACAGCCGCCTGCAGGTGACGGCATTTAATCTGCAAAAAACAAGCAGAAAAACCATTCTGAGTCTGTTCCGGGGCAAAGTGCAGCATGTCGTGATCTCAACGGCAAAGCTCTTCGGTGCGAAAGGCGATTCTCAATATGAAGTTTATACGCCCACATCGGTCTGCGGTGTCCGCGGCACCACATTCTTTACCTCGCATGAAAACGGCGTGTCCGGTAGCTTATTTGCCGATGGGTCCGGTTACATGTACAGTAGGGGCCTGCCCGGTCAAAGGAAAAGCATTTTTCCCGGCGTATGGATGTATGTCAGTAACGCCAAAACCCCTCCCAGATCCAGGCATTCAACACCCGGCGAACTGAATAAATTCTTGCAGGAAACGACTTTGTCGGGCAAGAAAAAAGATTCCGGCAAAAGTGAAGACGAAAAAGGGATAACAGTGGCAGGCGGCGGCGGTTCAACCGGCACAACGATGCTGGGCGGCGATCCGATGGATCCAACCCAAGACAGCCCCGAAGTCGGCGGCAGTGGCGGCACTGTTGTGACAACCGATGTAACGGGACCTGTCCCGGATCCGCTGGTTCCGCCGGTTGCTCCGGTGAATCCGCCTCCGACGGATACGACAACATTTTCACTGCCGGTTGTCGCTGAAGGTGTCTTCGATGGAACCCTGAAAGGTACCATCAGCAATACGACCAATACGGGAACGATAAATCTGACCGGCGCCGGCACGGAATCAAATTATGTTTTGTCCACAGCAGGAGCTCTTAGCGACGGCAGTACGGCAAACACCTATCTTACAGGTATTTCCGGCTCCTGGCGCGGGCTCTTCACCGGTCTTTCCCGGAAGGATACCAGCGTCAGCATCCTGAAAGGCGATCTTTCCGGCGCCTATGCAGATGCGGTGGGAAATATCGTCCGGTCAACCGGCTACACGGTAGCGCCGGAGAGTTCCTATCAGTCTTTTACCGATCTGCCGCTGCTCGTGCTGCAAAACCTGACCATTAGTGGTGAAGCCTTTTCAGATCCCGTGGTGAATGGTCCCTATGACGAATCGGGGATTAAGACGGATGGTGTCACCGGTTACAACACGCAGTCGGGAGGCATCCTCGGTATCTGGGGTGTGAATGCCCAGGGCGGAACCTATGTCAATACGACGGGTGAAACGAGCAAAAATATCCCTCTCTATCACTTCAGCTATGGCTCGTCGACGCTTGCGGATCACTTTGCCTTTGGAACCATCACGGTTACCGACGACCTTCAAGGTCATACAACGGTGAGCGGTGTTGATTCTCTAGCCTATCTGGACCGTCAGTATATCGGAAAACTGAGCCTCGATTACCGGGGTGTCTACAATGAACTTCAGGAATATGATGCTGTCGGTACGGGGGTTTATAAACTGGATCCGCTGTCCTGGAGCGGCGATTGGGGTGGCAGTACCGGGGCTTTCTATGGTCCCGTATCCCTGTATGGGAACTCCTACGATTCAGAAAACGCGAAGAGCATGATGGAATTGGTCGCGCACGACATGGGTCTGGCGGGTGGTACAACGCCTTTCTGGTCGCAAACAAGTCATTTGGTCGCCAAGGGCTATGTAGCCGATGACGACCTTAATCCCGTTTCGGGCGAAACCGTCGCCGGTCCGCTCCTTTGGAATTCCGGCATTGGCGCCCAGGCTTTGACAGGCAGCACTGTTGGGGAAGTTTTCACCCCGGATGCCGAATTCACGGGCGTCACGGCCGGCATCTGGCAGGACGGGCTCATGAACGGCTCGGCCTATGCCATTTATAAAACGGCGGCGGGACAGGCAGGCTGGCTGAAAGGCATTGACACGATCAGTGGATCGTACGACAGTGACCTCGGCATCTGGCAGGCCGGAGGCGATCTGACCCCGACGCAGAGAATTGCCCAATTGCCGGCAGGCGTGACGTCCAACGATCTTGATGTGTTTCATGATATTGCCATCGGCATGTTGGGCGGCAACTTTGCCAATGGTGTGGGCAATATTCAGAATCAATCCAGCATAATGCAGACGACCTTCTACGGCAAGGGACTCTATGACGAGGACGGTTATCTGAATGAAGTCATCCCCCTGCGCTGGGGAATCTATGACGTCCGGATGTCGGATGGAAATTCTTTTACCGGAAAACCGGTCGGCGCAACATCCTGGACATCTAAAATCGGCGGCTACGGCCCGACGCAAATGCAGGCGCCATTCTTCTACCTGGCCGATATTACCGGCAATTGGCAGACAGACGGCACTATCGACGGCCAGCTTTCCGGAAAATACATGACACCGCTTTATCTGGGTGTCCTTGCCGGCCCGTTTTACGGACTTTACACGGAAGAAACTACCGGCGCCGGCGGCTGGATCGGCCAGAGCGTCGGAACTTACAATGTCACTCAAAAACTTGCCCACAGCGCCACTTGGGGTGAAGACTTGTACGTCTGGTACTCAGGCGATGGCGGCCTGTTTACCGATGCGGGCGGCCAAAACTATCATGCCGGTTACGTCCGGGGTCTGCTGGGTGGAACAACGGCCCCCTGGATCGGGGCATCGGATTTCCAGGCCATGGGTCTCTTTCAAATCGTCGCGGAAAGCAATCTAGTGCGGGCAACTTATCTGTGGAACGACAGGATTCAGGGAAAAGTGCCCCGGGATATCACGGAAACTGCCTCTGCCGGCGGCAATTACATTGGCTATTCTTCCGCCTTCTGGCGGCGGGCTGGTTATTCGGGCGCCATACGGGCAATCTATCTGACTCCCCCCGATGCTACAACCGGCAAAAGCGCCGCCGGATTCCTGGGAGGCGACGGGATTACAGGATCTGCTTACACGCAAATAGAAATTACTGATGATGGATATAACTACAGCGCCGGTCTCTGGGAATCGATGGGAACGAACACCCTGACCGCTTCCGATCCGGTTGTTTCCGGGCTGGATCCGGCGAACATCACGCCGGTCTATGGCGAAATGAACGCTGCATTTGTCGGCACGTTCGGTGGCGCCGGTACTCTGACCAACGACGCTGCCTGGGGCAGCTTTAACTTTTTTATGAATGGTTCTGATGCTCTGCCTTTTGGCATCTATAATTTGCAACTGGGCGGAGAAACAGGCGGCGTTTTCTCCGGCCTACCGGCAGGAACAACCACTTGGAGCGCAAAATTAGGCGGCGGCTTGAATATCGGGGGCGACCCTGCTTTAGGGGTTTTGGCAGGCAACAATTCAGCTTTGGCAGTTAATGCAGGCAACAATTACGAATACGGCTACTGGCTTGCTGATGGCGGCGGTCAGTGGAACGCCTCAGGGGAGATCACGGGCGACGTAACCAACGGAAAGTATTTGACCGCCACACAGATGGGAACTCTTTCCGGTCCGTTCTACGGCCTTTACACAGAGCTGGGCGCTGACGAAACCGGTTCATTCGGCACCTGGATCGGCCAGAGCATCGGCAATTACCAGGGTGCGCCGCTCGCCTTCGGGGGCCAGACTCATGGATCGCTAATGTACCACGATAGCGGTGACGGCAGCTATCTCTCCTCAGGCGGATACGCTTCAGGACTTTTGGGCGGGACCGAACCGACACTCTTTTCTGGAAGCAACACATCCGTGCTGATGATGGGCAATTATGACAGTGATGACAATACGAAACCCTACTTAATGTACGGATCCGGCTGGTATTCGAGCGGTTCCGCTTCCGCTATATCCGGCGGGTCGGAAGGCGGTTCCTTCGACGGTTACCTCGTCGGTCTCTGGGCCAACGGATCCATCAAGGCCAGGATGCTGAGCCTCTACCGTACGGAAGCGGGGGCAACCGGCTATCTCGAAAGCGTCGGAGACGAGGCATTCAACCTTGCCGGCAAATACTATTCGGGTATCGGCATGTGGGAGATCCCCGACGGGACCCTCAAAGCAACCCCTTCGGGTGACACGATAAGTTCACCCGACATCGCCTACCACTACTTCGACGGCAACCAGGGATCGGGTGCCTTTAACGTTCCTGGTGGTGGAACCCTGACCGTCACCGTCGCCGCAGGCGATCCAATGCGATTCAGCGAACTCGGTTGGGGGATCTGGAACGCCGGTTTCGGCGGATTCTACAATGGCACGACGGATAAAGATTGGTCCCTCGAACTCGGCGGAAATTTCAGAACGGCTCAATCTGATTATACGGAAAACGGATACTGGCTCGGTAAAATCGCCGGGACGGCCTGGGGCGCAACCGAAATCGGCGGCGCCTTCCTCGGGAACGCCCTGACGAACCTGGCCTGGTATGAATTAACCGGCGATATCATCGGAAGCCCCATCGGTACTGGTGTCTGGCAGGCGGCCGGCATTGGGAAGTACCAGGTCGATCCGCTGGCCTACAGCGCCAGTGTTTACTCCGGAAACTGGGGCTATTACAACACAACGCCAGACTCGGAAGGCCTGGTTAATGACGGCGGTTCTATCACAGGCTTGATCGGCGGTTTCTCCCCGCTGTTTGGCGGAAATGCCGATGTCATCGGATTGGGAACCTACACACGGAATCCAAATTCACCGCTCTTCAATATGCTGCTCACAAACGCGGACGGCGGGCCGGAAACGAATCCCTTCCATGTCTATTATGGCGGCAGCTGGTTCCCGGCGGGCATCGATCACCCCGAATGGTTTGAAGGAAAGATGATGGGCTTTTACGCCCGCAACTGGGACGACGTCGGCAAAAAATATAACGAGATCGGCCTGATCACCTCCGGTCCGTTGATTGATGAATTTGGAGAAGACAGCGGATTTTCTGTCTGGGGCGACCTCTATTCCAACGCCGGCATGTGGAAAATTTCCGCCGACGAAGATCAGGGAACCTTGACCCATCTCGCCAAACCGGGAACTGCTGCTTCGTTCTTGATCGCGGAGTCCGACTGGTCGCCAGCGGCCAAAGTGGAAGGCGATTTCCAGGGCACCATGCGTATGAAGAGCGCCACTCTTGACGGCATTGACACCTGGGGGATCTGGATGTCCGCCATGGGAGGCACCTATACGGAAACCATTCCCGAAAGATGGGCAGGCCGAATCGGGGGGATGGAAACCAACACGTATGGAAAACAATATTTCCTGGCGACGTTGGATGGGTATTCTTACAGCGACGGGGCCATCTGGGGCGGCGTCAACGGCCGCTTCCTGAATCCCAAAAACACAGGCGTTTTCACCGGAGATATGATCGGTGTTTCGGCGAGCGGCAACTGGCAGGCGCTGGGAATCGGGAGTTATGAAGTAACTCCCCTTGCTTTTGTCAGCGATATGTCTGCAGGCATAACCCATGCCGCCAGAGCGTATGAAGGCCAATTCAGTTATTCAGCGCATGGAGGATCTTACAGTTACAACTATTATTCCGATAACAGTGTTGGATACAGCTATCACCAGCCGACATCCGATTCGTCTTCTTACACGGAGACTTACTATTACGGGGATGGAACGAAATCCGTGAACGTTTGTGACGCAGGTGTCTGCAACCCGTCTTCCGGCACATGGGACACGACTCAGAGCCTGTCGTTCCTGAAAACGCCAACGCCGCCAGCAGGTGAAACGGCAAGCCCCGTTTATGCCTACGATAATTTCACGGTCAACCAATCAGGAGCTATGAACGGTCTTCTGGGCGGTACCGAGTCCCTGTGGTATGAGGCGGACGGCGCAACAATCAATCCGACCAAGAGCAATATACCCTTTACCGCTCTGGGTCAGTTCGGAAATCTGCGCGACAGCATCTGGCATACGGACGACAACCTTTACAGCTACAACTACCGGAACAGCACCTATACGACCTACGACGGAGGCGCCTATGTCGGCATCATGGGCGGCACGGAGATCAATAACAGCGTTG
>CAYOPU010000052.1:0-12270 GCA_964405915.1 uncultured Smithella sp.
GCCGCCCCTTTTTTGAGAGTCCTTCAGCTTTATTGCTGAGGGACTCTTTTTTTTTCGTGCTGTTTGGCAAAGCAAGTAACAGAAAGTATAAGCGAACTCTTTGTAAAGAGAGAAGCAGGAGAGTTTTTTAGGGTTGTTTGTATGCGAAGCAAGGTTGCAGCTCTCTTTTCTTGTTGGAATGAAATATTAGTAATATCTTTCCGTTTCTTTTTTAAAACGTACTTGCATGCATACTATATATGATTCCAGAGGGCGATGGAAGATAGGCTTTCTTGTCATAGCTTTGATCATTGCTTTCTCTTCCATAGTCATTTCTAATCGCTTTGTCTCTGTTTTGGCTGATGAAGAACGTAACAAGATGGAGATTTGGGCGGAAGCAACCCGTGAATTGTCTGTCGGTTTGGCAGGTGAGGACCAGACCTTGATATTATCTGTCATTCAGGGAAATAAGACCATTCCTGTTATTGTATTGGATGACTCCTCGAAGGTATTATGGAATGTGAATGTGGATGTTCCATCTAAAAAAGCAGAAGATTTCTTACAAAAGAAGGCGGCCCGACTGAAATTGGCTAATAAGGTGATTGATATTGATCTGGGTGATGGGAGCCACCAATATCTTTATTATGATGATTCCGTTATTCTGAAGCAGTTGGCCTATTATCCCTATATTCTGCTATTTATTATCTTTCTCTTTATTTTTCTTGCTTACTGGGTACTCAACTCGACAAAACGGGCAGAACAGAACCAAGTGTGGGTCGGACTCTCTAAAGAGACAGCTCATCAGCTTGGTACTCCTATCTCTTCGTTGATGGCCTGGATTGAGTTGCTTCGTGCATCGGAAGGTGTTGACCCCTCTCTCTTGTTTGATATGGAGAAAGATGTTCAACGCCTCTTGACGATAACAGATCGTTTTTCCAAAATAGGTTCGCACCCCAAACCGCTCCCTTCGGATTTGAATATGGAGATCGAACAGTCGGTCACTTACATGCGCAAACGTATTTCCAACAAGGTGGTTATAACCTGTCATTATGGAGAGATAGATCAACCGGTTTTACTTAGCTCTTCCTTGTTTGCCTGGGTGATAGAAAATCTGATAAAGAATGCGATTGATGCCATGGATGGACAAGGTAACATCACTATTTCGACCTTTTCCGTTCATTCGGGCATTGTCATAGAAATCAAAGATACGGGCAGAGGAATCCCCCGCTATAAGTATAAGACTATTTTTAATCCCGGCTATACAACCAAGAAAAGAGGCTGGGGATTGGGATTGACTCTTGTGAAAAGGATCATAGAAGAGTATCACGGAGGTATAATTTATGTCAAAGAGTCGAGCGTTAATGCCGGTACGACCTTTCGTATTGAATTGAGGAAAGCAGAAGTGGCATAAAAAGATCGTTTTTTCTTCTGTCTAACGAATAATTTTCATACCTTTGCCGAACTAAATATAAAGCGTTGGGAAAGTTCGATTTATATAAGGTATCTCTTAAAGGGATACAGCCTGATATTCAAGAACTTGATTTCGATTTGGATCAAGCATTCTTTCAAGCAATTGATTCTCCTGAAGTTTCAAAAGGAGTATTTCATGTGCATGTTTTAATCAAAAATAAGCCGGATCGCTTCGAGTTTGTTTTTGATATCAATGGATATGCATTGGTTCCTTGCGATAGATGCCTTGATGATTTAAAAATTCAAGTATCCACTAAAGAGACATTATATGTCAAGTTTGGTGAGGAATATGCAGACGATGGAGATAACGTGGTTGTTATTCCGGAGCATGAAGGTGTTATAAATATTGCGTGGTTTCTGTTTGAGTTTATCGCTTTGCAGATTCCAATCAAACACGTTCATCCGACGGGTGAATGTAATAAACCAATGCTCAGTAAGCTTCGCAAGTTCAGAGTTGTGGATGAAAATGATTCTGAAGAGAGCGAAGAAGAACCTTTCGACGATGAAGAGTCGGATGATATAGAAAATGTAGACCCGAGATGGGAAAAACTAAAGAATATAATAGATAATAATTAAAGATTAAGTAAAATGGCACATCCTAAGCGAAAACAGTCAAAGACTAGAACAGCGAAAAGAAGAACTCATGATAAAGCTGTAGCTCCTACACTTGCTTTATGCCCAAATTGTGGCGCATGGCATATTTTCCACATGGTTTGTGGAGAGTGCGGCTATTACAGAGGCAAACTTGCAATTGAAAAAGCAGCTGCGTTATAATTGGTAGTTAACAAAATTCCTTTTAAGGATAGAGATGAACACTAGGGATCTCTATCCTTATTAGATTAAATCGGGTTACAGTATGAAGAAAATCAATGCGGTAATTACAGGGATAGGAGGATACCTTCCTGATTATATCCTTACCAATGAAGAACTTTCCAGAATGATTGATACAACAGACGAGTGGATTACTACCCGGGTAGGTATCAAAGAAAGAAGAATTCTCCATGAAAAAGGGTTAGGCTCTTCTTACATGGGACGTAAAGCAGCTAAGCAGCTTTTGTCTAAGACAGGAGTAAGCCCGGACGATATTGACTTGATAATCTGTGCGACAAGTACCGGTGATCATGTTTTTCCTTCCACTTCATCTATTATTGCAGGGAAATTAGGCTGTAAGAATGCGTTTGCATTTGATTTATCTGCTGCATGTTCAGGTTTTCTCTATGCTTTACAGACTGCTCGTGCTTACGTTTGTAGCGGACTGTATAAAAAAGTGATGGTAATCACAACCGAGAAGATGTCTTCCATCACCAATTACGAAGATCGTTCTACTTGTCCCTTGTTTGGTGATGGAGCTGCTGCTTTAATGGTTGAGCCGACAACGGAAGATCTTGGTGTGGTTGATGCGATACTTCATACTGATGGTATTGGTTTACCTTTCCTTCATTTAAAGTCGGGAGGATCTGTTAGTCCGGCAAGTCGTCAGACAGTACGCAACAAAGAGCATTTCATTTATCAGGAAGGCAAAACGGTCTATAAGTATGCTGTATCCAGTATGTCGCAGGTTTCTGTGGATATAATGGAACGCAATGCTTTGACAAACAATGATATCAAATGGTTTGTTCCGCATCAAGCAAACAACCGTATTATTGAAGCAGTTGCAACCCGCATGAATCTTACATCTGATAAGACATTGGTTAACATTGATCATATCGGTAATACAAGCGCAGCAAGTATTCCTATCTGTCTGTGGGAAAATGAAGAACTTCTGAAAAAAGGAGATAACATTATTCTTTCAGCCTTTGGAGCAGGCTTTACCTGGGGCGCAATTTATTTGAAATGGGGATATGATGGTATTTGATACCCTCTTCCCCTCTAATAACACATTATGCATAAAGCTGGTTTTGTAAATATTATCGGTAATCCCAATGTCGGAAAGTCGACTTTGATGAACAAACTGGTCGGTGAACGGGTATCCATAATTACGCCGAAGGCGCAGACCACACGTCACCGCATCATGGGTATTGTCAATACCGAAGATATGCAGATTGTCTTCTCCGATACACCCGGAGTCTTGAAGCCTCATTATAAGCTGCAAGAGTCTATGCTCAATTTCTCTCAGTCCGCTTTATCGGACGCAGATGTTTTGATTTACGTCACCGATGTGATAGAGAAGTTGGACAAGAATGAGGAGTTTCTTGCACTTGTGAAAGCTCAGACCATGCCGCTTCTTTTGTTGATCAATAAGATTGATCTTTCTAATCAGGAAGAGCTCGACTTGTTGGTGTCAACCTGGAAAGAAGAGTTGCCACAAGCCGAGATTGTTCCGGTAAGTGCCAAAAGCGGGTTTAATCTGGACTATGTATTGAGAAGAATCCGCGAGCAGATTCCGGAATCAGAACCTTATTTTGATAAAGATGCGCTGACCGACAAGCCGACACGTTTCTTTGTGAATGAAATTATCCGTGAAAAGATCTTCTTGTTCTATCAGAAAGAGATCCCCTATTCAACAGAAGTTGTGGTAGAGGAGTATAAAGATACTGAGAAATTAGTGAGCATCAGAGCGGTCATTTACGTTGAACGTGACTCCCAAAAAGGAATCATTATTGGTCATGGTGGAAAGGCCTTGAAAAAGATTGGCACCGAATCCCGAAGAGATATTGAAGCTTTTCTGGGTAAGAAAGTATTTCTGGAGCTGTATGTCAAAGTCGAAACCGACTGGCGAAGCAAAGAAAATGTATTGAAGAACTTCGGCTATCGTTTAGATTAAGTCGCAGTTCTATTGGACTGAAAATTAGTAGAGTCATAACTCGGATGCAGTGATTGCAATCCAATTATAAAAAATGTATGGGAAATATTGTAGCAATTGTAGGGCGACCTAACGTAGGTAAGTCCACATTATTTAATCGACTGACACAGTCGCGTCGTGCCATTGTAAATGAAATGGCCGGAACCACCAGAGATCGCCAATATGGCAAAGTAGAATGGGGAGGACAACAATTCTCCGTTATTGACACCGGAGGATGGGTGATTAACTCAGATGATGTCTTTGAAGAACAAATTCGCAGTCAGGTAACTGTAGCTATAGATGAGTGTGATGTCATACTCTTTGTCGTTGACGTCCAGACAGGAGTCAATGATCTGGATGATCAGGTAGCCAGAATTCTTCGTCGTTGCAAAAAACCGGTTATACTTGTCGCTAATAAAGCTGATTCATATGAAATTGGATATGGTTCTGCCGAGTTCTATTCGTTAGGATTAGGGGAGCCTTTCTGTGTCTCTTCTGTCAATGGTTCAGGTTCAGGAGATCTTCTGGATGTCATATTGACGAAGTTTACCAAGAACGAACAAGATGAAGAGATCTTGGAGGAAGTGCCCCGTCTTACCATTGTAGGACGACCCAATGCAGGAAAATCTTCGCTTATCAATTCGTTTATAGGAGAAGAACGTCACATTGTAACGGACATCGCAGGCACGACACGCGATTCTATTTATACAAGATACACCAAGTTTGGATTGGATTTTTACCTTGTAGATACCGCCGGTATTCGTAAGAAAGGCAAGGTAAGTGAGGATCTGGAATACTATTCTGTCATTCGTTCGATCCGTGCGATTGAGTCTGCAGATGTCTGTATCCTGCTTGTGGATGCGACCAGAGGTATTGAAAGTCAGGATCTGAATATATTCTCTTTGGTTCAGAAGAATAAGAAAGGACTAGTAGTCTGCGTAAACAAATGGGATCTTGTGCAGGATAAGAGTACGATCGCCATCAAAACATTTGAGAATGCGATTCGTGAGCGACTGGCTCCTTTTGTTGACTTTCCAATCATATTTATCTCTGCCATTGAGAAGCAGCGCATCTTCAAAGTGCTTGAAACTGCCAAAGAGGTTTATGAAAACCGCAAGAAGAGAGTTTCAACCAGCAAACTGAATGAAGAGATGTTGCCTTTGATTGAGAATTATCCTCCTCCTACATTAAAAGGAAAGTATATCAAGATCAAATATGTCACTCAGTTGCCTAATACGCATATTCCATCTTTTGTCTTTTTCTGTAACCTGCCTCAGTATGTCAAGGAACCCTATAAACGCTTTCTTGAAAACAAGATTCGTGACAAATGGGATTTCCTCGGTACACCGATCAACATATTCTTCCGTCCGAAATAATCAGATGGATAATACCCAAATAAAAAACCCGGAAGTGGATGAGATCCTGCTTCCGGGTTTTCTTGTTAGTCAAAAACCAGTCTGATTTTTTGACAATCCCTGATTACTTCTTAAAGTAGCGGTTGAACAAGCCTTCAAATCCTTTACCATGACGAGCTTCATCTTTGCACATCTCATGCACTGTATCGTGAATTGCATCCAGATTCAAACTCTTTGCACGTGTAGCGATTCGTTTTTTGTCGGCGCAAGCACCCTGCTCAGCCATCATCCGTTTCTCGAGGTTTGTTTTTGTATCCCAAACAACATCACCTAAAAGTTCGGCGAACCGTGAAGCATGTTCTGCTTCTTCCCATGCATATCTTTTGAATGCTTCAGCCACTTCAGGATATCCTTCGCGATCAGCCTGACGACTCATTGCCAGATACATACCAACTTCAGTGCATTCGCCCATGAAGTGATTGTTCAGGTCGGCAATCATTTCGTCATCACATCCTTTTGCTACACCGATTACATGTGCGTCAGCAAAAGTCAATGCATCAGCAGACTCAACCAGTTCGTTGAATTTGCTGGCTGGAGCTTTACAAGTAGGACATGTTGCAGGAGCAGAATCTCCTTCGTGGATATAACCACATACAGTACAAATAAACTTCTTCATAATCTTATTTTTTTTAATAGGTATATATATTCTTTCTTTTTACATTCTCTTCTTCTGGCAAGCACTACAACGACCGTAAAACGAGATCTCCATTGAATCAACAGTATAGTCCGACGATTCCTCTCTGTTGAGCGATATCTCATTGATGGGAATATCAATAATTGTCATACACTCTTTACAGAGAAAATGACCATGTAAAGTGGTGTCTCCATCATAGTGAATATTCTTTTCATCCAATGTCAAGGCCAGGCATGCTTTGCTCTCAGCCAATAACTTTAAGGTGTTATAGACCGTTGTTTTAGAGAGTGTAGGCATGCGTTTGGATAACTCGTTGTAAATGTCATCAGCTGTCGGATGAGTTTTGTGAGTCAATAAATATTTCATTATTAACAACCGCTGCATCGATGGTTTTACATTGTGTTCCTGTAAATAGCTGTACGAATTATTCATGACCAAAGTCCAAAGTTGTAATGAATACAATTTTAATTCCGATGCAAAGTTATACAAGATATTCCTTCATGCAAATAGAATCGCGACAATTTTTATAAAGAAAGCATCTTTCTCTATCACTCCAACAGGCAATCTCTTCATTCCAACCAATTTATTTGGAGATATCTGTTCCATGGTTTATATTTGTACCTCATAACAGAATGCAACTCCTATGATACAATACAAAGAACTCTCTTTATCTGACAAAGATATCATCTCTTCCTATACACAGCAGAGTCTAGAGATGAATTGCGATTTCTCTTTTTCCAATCTGTATACCTGGCGGTTTATCTACCAGACCTGCTATGCTATTGTAGATGGATTTCTTATTTTGAAGTTTTGGGATGAGGATCGCGTCATTTATGTCTTTCCGGTTGGCAAAGGAGATCCGACTCGCGTCTTGGATCAGATGATTGCTGACGCTGCAGAAGCCAAGCAGCCTCTCCGGTTTTACGGCCTAAGCCAAACAAAGAAAGAAGAGCTTGAGCGACTCTGTCCCGGCAAGTTTACCTTCACACTCAACCGCGACCGGGCAGACTATATCTATCTGCGCACAGACCTCGTTGAACTGACCGGAAAGAAGTATCAGCCCAAACGCAATCACATCAATAAGTTTAAGATAGAACATCCCGACTGGACCTACACACCCATCACTCCGGGAGAGATAGAAGATTGTCTGGAGATGGAGCGCAGATGGTGTATCACCAACAGATGCCACGAACAAGAGGGACTTGGTAACGAACGTCGTTCTTTGATTGCCGGTTTGCATCACTTCGAACAACTGGGTCTGATCGGAGGGATGATTCATGCCAACGGTGAGATTGTCGCCTTTACATTCGGTATGCCCATTAATGCAACAACCTTTGGGGTGCATGTCGAAAAAGCAGACTCCGAGATACAAGGAGCCTATGCGATCATCAATCAAGAGTTTGCCAAACGGATCCCCGAGCAGTATATCTACGTCAATCGGGAAGAAGATCTCGGCATTGAAGGATTACGTAAAGCCAAGCTGTCGTATAAGCCAGCCATTATTATGGACAAATATCAAGCCTGCATGAACGAATGAAGATGAAAGAAGAGACCCGGTTGCTGTATGAACTTTGTTTCAAAGATTCACCCGCATTTACCGAACTATATTTTCGCGAACGATACAGTGATGAGCGAAATATAGTTCTCTATGCCGACGAGCAACTGGTTTCCTCAATGCAGTTGATCCCTTATACCCTGACTTTCTGTGGCACAGAGCGTGTCGCGATGAACTATATCTCTGCCGCATGTACGCATCCTGATTATCGGGGCAGGGGGTGGATGAATCAGCTTATGATCAAAGCGCTTCGTCATTCCTATCACCATGCCATTCCTTTCGCTACACTCATTCCCGCCTCGGAATCTCTTTTTACCTACTACGCGCAATATGGATTTGCCAAAGCCTTTGATTATTCAGAAGTTTGCTGTTCGGCCGAAACATTGCTCCCTGATCACTCCGTCACCGTCTCATTTGCTACCTCTTTCCCTTCCGATGCATGGCACTGTTTGGACCAGGTCATGACACTCCGAAACAATAGCGTTCAGCATGATTATGCCGATATTCAAGTCATCCTGGAAGATCTGAGTATCTTTGGAGGGATGTTTCTGATTGCCCGATCGGAGATCGGTGAAGTGGTCGGAATGGCCTTTGGTGTTCCTCAGCAGGATCGCCTTTTTGTGCCGGAAATGATCTGTCGCTCCACATCCATTCGCGACTCACTTTTGGCAGAGGCCCTTCGCATTTCCGGCCTTACTACTGTGTGTTATCATACAATACCACGCGACGAACCGGTTTATCCTTTGGGAATGGCGCGGATAGTAAGCGCCGAACCGCTCTTGAGGCACTATGCGGCTACTCATCCCGCATGCTCTCTTGCTTTCGAGCTAACCGATCCACTGATCGAAGAAAACGACGGCTTCTATCAACTGGAGAATGGCCTCCTGACCCGTAGCCGTAGCGAAGCAAAAGAAGCAGCCGGAGCAGTCGAACAGGTGACCGTCCCGCAGTTGACTCAAGCCTTGCTGGGCTATCATCCCGAAGCGCTTCCCTCTCTTTTTCAAACCTTTGAGCGACAAAACCCATATATGAGTTTGATGCTTAACTAATCGATTTCGTTCCGCTCTCGGCCCTCATATCCCTTCCGATATGTATTTTCTGCATCTTCCACGCTGTTGTGCGTAGATAATCCATATCTTTGTACCTAAATAGATAGGTAAGATATGCGTCTCGCACAGCTACAAACCGGAGAAAAAGGAGTAATCATCAAGGTTTACGGACATGGTGGTTTCCGTAAGCGGATCGTTGAAATGGGATTTGTCAAGGGTAAGATGGTCGAAGTACTGCTCAATGCCCCCTTAAAAGATCCCGTTAAGTATCGTGTCATGGGGTATGAGATCTCTCTGCGACATGACGAAGCACAAATGATTGAGGTCATAAGCGAACAAGAAGCAAAAGAACAGCACAGTTTGCAGATGAACTATCACGGTTCGATGGACGAATCGGTGCCCCTCTCGGAAGAAGAGATGCAACGGATCGCGTTGGGCAAGCGACGTACGATCAACGTCGCACTGATTGGCAATCCAAACTGCGGAAAGACCTCCCTGTTTAATCTGGCCTCGGGAGCCCATGAGCATGTAGGCAACTACAGCGGAGTCACAGTCGATGCCAAAGAAGGCTTCTTTGATTTCCAGGGCTATCACTTCAAGATCGTGGATCTTCCCGGCACCTATTCCATGTCCACCTATTCGCCCGAGGAACTCTATGTGCGTCGTTACATCATCGATGAAACTCCCGACGTGATCATCAATGTGGTCGATGCCTCCAATCTGGAGCGCAACCTCTACCTGACGACCCAATTGATCGATATGAATGTGAGGATGGTGGTGGCGCTGAATATGTACGACGAGCTGGAAGCAAGCGGAAACACGCTCGACTATCGTCTGTTGAGCAAACTGTTTGGCGTGCCGATGGTGCCTACCGTATGCAAACGTAATCAGGGAATTGAACCACTCTTTCATATCATCATCAACCTCTACGAAGGAATCGACTTTATCAACAAAGAAGGAGTGATGAACCCCGAAGTGCTGAAAGAGCTGCAAGACTGGCACCAGACCAATGTCGATGACTCCACCCATGAAGCCCATTTTGAAGACTTCGTGCATGAAGGTCCCGTCAAAGAGAGTGTCTATCGGCATATCCATATCAACCATGGTCCCGATATCGAGAGCTCCATCCTTGCCCTCAAAAAAGAACTCGAAGCCGACGAACTGATCCGTCATAAGTACTCGCTCCGTTATCTCTCCATCAAGCTCCTGGAGAAAGACAAGGAAGTGGAGACATTTGTACGCACCCTTACCAACGGTGAACGCATCTTGAAGGTGCAGAAAAACGAGATTCGAAACCTTCGCCTCTCCTTGAATGAAGAGAGCGACACCGCTCTTACCAATGCAAAATACGGCTTTATATCAGGAGCCCTCAAAGAGTCTTTCATTGACAATCATCTCGAAAAACAACAGGTGACGAAGGTACTTGACTCCATCGTTACCCATCGTATCTGGGGATTTCCCATCTTCTTCCTCTTCATGTGGATCATGTTTCAAGCGACCTTCTCTCTGGGTCAGTATCCGATGGACCTGATCGAAAGTCTGGTGCAGATGATCGGCCATTTCATTCATAACACCATGAGCCCCGGTCCGCTGAAAGATATGCTTGCCGACGGAATCGTAGGCGGAGTAGGAGGGGTCATAGTCTTTCTTCCCCAGATCCTGATCCTCTACTTCTTCATCTCTCTGATGGAAGACACCGGCTACATGGCACGGGCCGCCTTCATCATGGATAAGATCATGCACAAGATGGGATTGCATGGCAAATCATTCATTCCTTTGATCATGGGCTTCGGTTGCAATGTGCCGGCCATCATGGCGACGCGTACCATTGAGAGCCGAAAGAGTCGGTTAGTTACCATCCTCATCAACCCTTTGATGAGTTGCAGTGCCCGTTTGCCGATCTACCTCTTACTGGCCGGCGTCTTTTTCCCCGACCATGCCGGCGCTATTCTGTTGATAATTTATTCCACGGGAATCTTTCTTGCCGTACTCATGGCCCGTCTCTTTAGCCGTTTTCTCGTCAGAGGCAAAGATATGCCTTTTGTTATGGAACTGCCACCCTATCGCATGCCCACGAGTCGGTCTATCATTCGTCACACGTGGGAAAAAGGGAAACAATATATCAAGAAGATGGGAGGCATCATCATGGTCGCTTCTATCCTCATCTGGTTCTTGGGCTATTATCCCAATCATGATAGCTTTGAAACAGCAGCCCAACAACAGGAAAATTCCTACATCGGACAGTTAGGAAAGCGGATCGAACCGGCCATTCGTCCCATGGGTTTTGACTGGAAACTGGGCATCGGACTGATCTCCGGAGCGGGAGCCAAAGAGTTGGTCGCAAGTACCCTTTGTGTGTTGTATGCCAATAATGATGATCCCGAAGCGAAAGATTTCGCACAACATGTGATCAGTGAGGGAGTCACCCCTCTTGCGGCCTTCTGTTACATGCTGTTTGTCTTGATCTATTTCCCCTGCATCGCCACACTTGCCGCTATCAAGCAAGAGTCCGGCAGCTGGAAATGGGCCCTCTTTTCCGCTGTCTATACAGTAGTATTGGCCTGGATTGTAGCTTTTAGTGTCTATCAAATAGGAAGTTTACTCATATGATACATACTCAGGAAATCATTATCTTTGTGATTGTCGCCTTGTGCGTTTTGTATGTAGGCAACCGTATATATCACTATTTCAGGGGGATTAATAACAAAGAAAATCCGTGTGAAAGTTGTGGAGCCCCGTGTGAATTGCGCTCAGCCTATAAGAAGAAACAGGAGGAGTGCAGGACTAAATCGCAGCAAGATATAAAAAAAGGCTGTCAATAGTTTGAGGAAAAGAAAAAGATGTTCTATCTTTGCACTCGCAAAATCAAGGTCTCTTGGCCGAGTGGCTAGGCACCGGTCTGCAAAACCGTCTACAGCAGTTCGAATCTGCTAGAGACCTCGGAGAGGGTTTTTAATAAGCTATATCTATAGTGAGTTAAAAACCCTCTTTTTTTTTAAGGCATGGAGATGTATTTCTCTTTTGTAATAGCTGTAACTACTTGATTTATAACCTTTAAAAGGTTTAAGTCTTCTCCGAAAAAATATACGGAAAACTTTGGAAAAATATACGGAAGAAAGTGAAAAGTTTTCCCATAGTTTTTTCCAAAACTATGGGAAAACTTTTCAGGGGTTTTGGGACGAGTGTGGAGGCCATACGGAGTCAACTACAAAACCTGAGGATTTGTAGTATTATGCAAAAACAGTTGCCAGTCTGAAAAGAAAGAACTTCGTATCTCTTACTCCCCTAAACTGAGATCAAAGATCCTTTTGAGCCTCTTTCCCAATCATCTTTTGAAATCTCTCACCTCTTCCAATCGCTCTCAAAAGCCACACGTAAATCGCTTG
>CAYOPU010000053.1:0-12142 GCA_964405915.1 uncultured Smithella sp.
CCATGAAGGAAGCCTGCCGCTGCCTCCGCTGCGATGCAGCAGTGTGATTTATAGAAAAGAAACGTCAACCTGATAAGTCAAAAGAGGTTTGCCCTTACGGGCAAGCCTCTTTTTTTGTTTCAACTCCGAACCGGACAAATCCCTTTGCGAACGCATTGACCGTTTATCGGATGCAAACGCTCAAAACTTCCTTTAAATCAGTTTCCCCGGAGATAATTTTTGTTACACCGCATTGGAGCAATGTCTCCATCCCTTCAAGCATCGCCGTTTTACGAAGCGCGGCAATCGATTTACGGGTGGTAATCATTTGCTTGATGCTGTCGGAAGCTATCAGCAATTCAAAGAGCCCCATCCTGCCGCGGTACCCCATGTGGTTGCATTCCTCGCATCCCTTGACTCTGTATAACGTAAAGTCGTCATTGTAGGAAATGTTGAGCGCGGAAAAGGCCTTTTCACCGTAATGATGAGCAAGCTCCGCATATTCCTGCTCCGACGGATGATAGGCTTCTTTGCATTTGCCGCATAGACGGCGCACAAGTCTCTGGGCAAGAACGCACAGCAGCGAATCGGCAAAAGCAAACGGATCGATGCCCATATCCAGAAGGCGGACAATGGTTTCAGGAGCATTATTGGTGTGAAGGGTACTCATCACCAGATGGCCGGTTGTTGATGCTTCCACACCCATTTTTGCCGTTTCATAATCACGCATTTCCCCAACCATAATGACATCGGGATCGGCGCGGAGAAAAGATCGCATCGCCGCCGCAAAATCCAAGCCGATTTTATGATGGATCTGCATCTGCCTGATGCCCTGCTGCGTAATTTCTACCGGATCTTCCGCCGTCCATATCTTGATGTTGGATTTATTGATGACTTGAAGGGCGGCATGGGCGGTCGTTGTCTTCCCCGAGCCTGTCGGTCCAACAAGAAGGATGAGACCATAAGGTTTGGTCAGCTGGGATTTAAAGCAATGATGGACAGCTTCAGGCATCTGAAGCTCGTCAAGGATCATTATTTCCCCTCTGGTGAGAAGGCGCAATACCACGTCTTCCACATAACCGTGCGTCGGTAATGTGGCAACCCGCAGTTCTATTTCATCAGCGCCCGGCACCTTGTATTTGAGCTTTCCATCCTGCGGAAGACGTTTTTCCGTAATATCAAGATCAGCCATGATTTTGATGCGGGAGACGATAGCCGCTTTGTATTCATAAGGGAAACTCTTATAGTGCATACATTCACCGTCAACCCGGAAGCGGATATTCACAACCTTATCCTTTGTGTCAGGTTCAATATGAATATCGGATGCACGCTTATCATAAGCTTCACTGATTGCATCATTGATAAGCTTAACAACATTGACGTCCGCTTCAGAAACACCGCTTAAAGCTTCCTGTTTCGTGTCGCCATCCGTGCCGGAGGGACAAACATCTTCATCTTCCGACTCGCCAACATCATAAAAATATTCAATAAACTTCCAGATATCCTGCTTTGTGGCGGAAATGTATTCCACAGCCTTGCTTTTCAGAATATTTTCAATCATGTCCCTTTTGATGATATTGTCGGGATTATCAACGATGATAACTATCTTTCCTTCTCGCATTTGCAGAGGCACCCATAGTTCACGCCTTAAATATTCGTAACGCAGATTTTTCAGAAGGTTTTCCGGGACCGGATATTCCCTGCTGAATTCAATGGAATTGCCTACGGCAGCCATAACGGCTTTTACCTTAGCTCCATACGTTTGATGAATATTTTTGGAATCAGCGTTTCCCGCACAAGGCGTTTTATCTTTGTTGCCCATGACACGAATTCCTATAAAATAGCGATCATTTTCAATGCTTTTTCCTTTTCATTGACCCAAAGCAATGCAGCCGTCCGGATATTTCACACCCGGACTTCGTTTTTCCAAGTCGACCATCAGACTGCCACATCAGCATAGCACTGTTTATTGTTTTTGAAAGAAAAAATCGCACGGCATGAATGATCAGAAACGATCATCGTTATTGCCGTTTCGACCTCTTGGTCGCCGGAGGCCTGCGTAAAAAGCCGCTGCTTTATCTGATCCGTCACGCACCGACGCCATTTTCCATCTTTGATTTTACTGGAAAGCATCATGATATAAACAATTTCAGGTTCATCTGAGTTCTGCGTATTGAAGAAAGCTGACTTTCTCCCGCAATCCTTATTTTCCAATTTTACAATTTTATGATAAGTTCAAATCGTGTGAATAATGATTATTGAAAAAATCTATTTTTTTCTTGAACCTGTACGAGTGAGGAGTTAATAAATTTTGATCATGGATCACCTAAACTTGAGCAAGACACAATACACATCAGACAAACGGAAGGGGGAAAACGCATGAAAAAGTTTTCCGTCATTGTGATGACCCTGCTGCTGCTTTGCCTGCCGTCAATCAACCTTAAAGCAGACGAACCAGCCCCGGATAATCATAAAGCTTACCGCAACCTTGGGTTTTCCTATTATAAACTTGGCAAGTATCATGAAGCAATTGCCGATTTCAGCAAAGCCATTGAACTCAACCCAAAAGACGACACGGCTTATTTACTCCGCGGGTTTGCTTATTATGCCCTTGGCAAATGTGAGGAAGCTATTGTTGATTTCAGTAAAATAATCGAACGAAACTCTAAGGAATTATTGTTGTACTGCAAGCGCGGGGATGCTTATTACGCTCTTGGTCAATATACTGAAGCTGTCCTTGATTTCAGCAAAGCCATTGAACTAAGTCCTCAAGAAGTATTTTTGTATGGGAAACGCGGGGATGCTTATTACGCTCTTGGTCAATATAACGAAGCGATTGCCGATTTCAGTAAAGTAATCGTACGAAACCCTTACGACGCTGTGGTTTATAACTATCGCGGGTATCTGTATGATGCGATGGGCAGACATCATGAAGCTATGATGGACTACGGCAAAGCAATTGAACTGGATCCGGATATTCCTTATCCCTATAAACATCTTGGCGTGAATTACAACAGACTCGGCAGATATGATGACGCCATCCGTTATTTGAATAAAGCAATTGATCTGAGCCCCATGTATGCGGATGCTTATTATGCAAGGGCTCATTCATATTCAATGACCAGTAATGTAAAAAGGGCGATTCAGAATTTGCAGAATGCCGTGAGAATAAAACCCGCGCTAAGAGAAAATGCAAAGACGGATAAGTATTTTGATAATATCAGAAATATACCTGCGTTCAAAAGATTGAGATAGGTGGATAAAAATTATTCGTCCAACATCCCCGGAGATCATCGGCATCTGATTCATAGGGTCAGGAGCTGCCGGACCATGTCCACGGCTCGCTGCCCTATTTGTTTTTATCTCTGAGCCTATGATCACTATTTTTTAAACAGGCCTCGGAGGCATGGTAGGAGCTTCTGACGAGCGGACCGGATTTCACATATTGAAACCCTTTTTGATAAGCAACAGCCTTGAGCTCGGCAAACTCATCCGGATGGTAATATCTGGCCACCGGCCAGTGCCCCCGCGTCGGCTGCTGGTATTGCCCGATCGTCAGGCGCGAGCAGGAAACGGACGCCAGGTCATCCATCAGGAGCAGGATGTCTTCTTTTCCTTCGCCCAAGCCCACCATGAAACCGCTTTTGGAAACAACCGGGGTTGATGCCACACGGGACAAAAGCATGAGCGAACGCTGATAATTGCCTTGCGGACGCAGGCGGGGAAACAGCGGTTCCACCACTTCCATGTTGTGGTTAAGCACATCGGGGCCTGCGTCGATCACTTTCGCCAGAGCATCGGGATTTCCCTGAAAATCGGGAATCAGAACTTCGATTTTGCAGGCCGGTACGGCTTGACGCAACCGGACAATGCAGTCGGTAAAAACCTGCGCCCCGCCGTCGGGTAAATCATCGCGTGTTACGGATGTAATGACCGCGTAATTCAGGTTCATTTGCCGCACAGCGGCAATCACATGTTCAATTTCATTATCGTCAACTTTTTGCGGAACCCCTTGCGCGACATTGCAGTACAGGCAGTTTCTGGTGCAGGTATTGCCGAGAATCAAAATAGTGGCCGTGCCGCTCTGGAAGCACTCGGCCATATTGGGACAGGCCGCTTCCTGACAGACGGTATGCAGTTCGAGGCCGGCAAGCGTTTTGCGGATTTGACGGCATCCGTCAGAGTGCGCCGGACGCACTTTCAGCCAGGGCGGCTTGCGCAGAAGCTGGGGCTTCTCAGTCATTTGACGATCTTTTCCAGCAGACGTCCGGCTTGCGGGCGGCCAGAACCTCGTCGAGGCGGCTCACCGGCGTGGAAAGCGGCGCATCCTTTACCCGCTGCGAGTTTTCCTTTGCCTCTTTCGCGATGGCGATCATGGCGTCGCAGAAAGTATCCAGTGTTTCCTTGCTTTCCGTTTCGGTCGGTTCAATCATGATGGATTCATGAACAATGAGCGGAAAGTAAATGGTCGGCGGATGATAGCCGAAATCGATCAGCCGCTTGGCAATATCGCTGGTATGCACGGCGTTTTCCGCCACCTGTCGGTTTCCGGAGAAAACGCACTCATGCATGCAGACGCGGTCAAACGGCAAATCAAAATAAGGTTTTAATCTCTCTTTAATGTAGTTGGCGTTCAGAACGGCCTTTTCCGTGGCACGCGTCAAACCTTCCGCACCCAGCGAACGGATATAGGTGTAGGCCTTGACGATCACATTGAAGTTCCCGTAAAAAGCGCGCACGCGTCCGATGGTATCGGAAAAATCTGACGACCAGTTGTACGTTGACCCGTTTTTAACGATGCGGGGAACCGGCAGATAATCCACCAGTCCGGCGCTCACCCCCACCGGGCCGCTCCCGGGACCACCGCCACCGTGCGGTGTGGAAAAGGTTTTATGCAGGTTGAGTTGAATAACGTCAAAGCCCAGATCGCCGGGCCGGGTCTTACCCAGAAAGGCGTTGGCATTCGCGCCGTCGCCGTAAAGCAGGCCGCCTTTCGTTTGGATAATGGCCGCCACTTTTTCGATATTGCGTTCAAACAGTCCCAGCGTGTTGGGATTGGTCAGCATCAGCGCCGCGACATCCTCAGTCATCAGGGATTCCAGATGCTCCAGATCCACGCCGCCTTCCGCGTTGGAACGGAGCGTAACCGTCTCAAAGCCGCACAGCGCACCGGACGCCGGATTGGTGCCGTGCGCGGCGTCGGGAATTAAAATGCGATGCCGTTTTTCACCCTTCTTTTCAAAATATTTTTTGATCATCATGACACCGGTCAGTTCGCCGTGCGCGCCTGCTGCCGGTTGCAGCGTGAAATCGGCCATGCCGAAGATGCTGCTCAAAAGTTTCTGCATATCCAACATCAGTGCCAGGTTGCCCTGGGCAAATTCATCCGGGGCATCCGGATGCAGACCGGTAAATCCTGAAAACCCCGCCACATTTTCATTGAGTTTGGGGTTGTATTTCATGGTGCAGGACCCCAGCGGATAAAAGCCCAGATCAACGCCGAAGTTCCGCCGCGACAGATTGGTATAATGACGCACCAGATCGATTTCCGCCACTTCCGGCAAATCCAGATCATCTCGCAAATATTTTTTTCCGATCACATCATCGACATTGACTACCGGCACATCGCTTGCGGAAACATCCGCCCCGCTTCGTCCGGATCGGCTGATTTCAAAAATTAATTCCATGAATAAACTCCTTATTTCAAAATCTCCACGACACGATCCATATCATTTTTGGAAAGCACTTCCGTCGCGCAAAAAAGCAGCGTGTTCTCCAGTTCCGGATAATCTTTCCGTAAATCATAAGCGCCGGTTATTCCCGCGTTTTGCAGTTTATCATTCACCTTCCGCGCATCGGGACAGCTCAGGGCAAATTCATTGTAAACCGGCGTGGAAAATACATCCTGCCAGCCCGCAAGCCGCAAAAGTTTGTTTTTCAAATACTGTGTTTTGTAAATATTGACCGCGGCAAGCTTTCTCAGATTTTTACCCAGCGCAGCCAGATAAATGCCGGCAGCCAGCGCACAAAGCGCCTCGTTGGAGCAGATGTTGGACGTTGCCTTCTCCCGGCGGATATGCTGCTCGCGGGTTTGCAACGTCAGCACAAATCCACGTTTCCCGTTTTTATCCACCGTCGCACCCGCCAACCTGCCCGGAATGCGGCGGAGATACTTTTCACGCGCGGCAAAAATCCCCAGGTAAGGGCCTCCGTAGTTGAGCGGATTGCCGAAGCTCTGTCCCTCGCCCACGACAAAATCGGCGCCACAGGCGCCCGCGGGCTTCAAAATGCCCAAAGATGTACCATCGGCAAAGCCGGCGATGAGCATCGTTCCGTTTTGATGGGCCGCTTCCGCAATTGGCGTTACATCTTCGATGCAGCCGAAAAAATTGGGGCTCTGCACAACAACGGCCGCCACGCTGTTATCCAGGGCAGCCGCAAGCGCTGTTGCATTCAACTGTCCGGAGGGCACATAGGGAATCTCAGTTATCGTATAGCCGTTGGCCCACGCGTAGGTCTGTAAAACCTGACGGTATTGAGGATGAACCGACCGGGCGACGACAATCCGGGAACGGCTGGACATCTTAGCGCACAACACCGCCGCTTCCGCCATGGCCGAAGCCCCGTCATACATGGAGGCATTGGCCACCTCCATTCCCGTCAGATGGGCAATCATGGTCTGGTACTCGTAAATCGCCTGTAAAATACCCTGACTGATTTCCGCCTGATAAGGGGTATAAGCGGTGTAGAATTCGGCGCGGGAGGCCAGATGGCCGACAACCGCCGGAATAAAATGCGCGTAAGCGCCCGCCCCGGTCAGCGTCACATGGGGTATCCGATTTTTCCCGCTCATGGCGTTCATCAGTTCCAGAGTTTCCTGCTCGGACAAAGACGCAGGCATGTCGGGCATCTGCTTTAAACGGAATTTTTGCGGAATATCGGAAAACAACTCTTCCAGGCTGTTCACGCCGAGAGCCGCCTGCATTTGGTTGATATCGTCTGGTGTATGCGGACAGTAATCCATTTTGTCTAATGCTTCTCCTCCTGAATCAGCGTATCGTAAGCGGCGGCGGAAAGCAGGGTTTTCAGTTCGTCCGCATTGGCGATTTTCAGTTTGGCGATCCAGCCCTCATTGAACGCGTCGCGATTGAGCAGCTCCGGCGTGTCTTCCAGCGTTTTGTTGGCGTCGATAACCTCTCCGCCGACCGGCGCGTAAACATCGGATACGGATTTAACAGATTCGACCACCGCCAGTGGTTCTCCCTGCGCAACTTTCTTGCCGACCGGCGGCAATTCCACAAACACGATATCCGTTAGCATTTCCTGAGCATAATCGGTAATGCCGACCAGGGCCGTGCCGTCGCCATTGTCTTTGACCCATTCATGATCTTTAGAATACAATCTGTCGGTGGGATTTGATTTGGACATTACGAATCTCCTTGGTAAATTATTTTTGTCTTTTGTAGAAAGGTCCCGGTATTCACCGGTCCTAACGCTTTCAGGTTATCGTTGCCGTTTATAGAAAGGGAGTTTAACCACTTTCGCGGGGCTGACGGTGTCGCGGATGACAACATCTATTTCCGTATCCAGTGCGGCAAATTCAATATCGACAAACGCCAGGCCAATAGCTTTGTTTAATGTCGGGGAAAAGGTGCCGGAGGTGACCGTGCCGATTACCTTGCCGTTTTTCATAACCGGATATTCATGCCGCGCAATGCCGCGTCCGGTCATTTCAAAACCGACCAGCTTCTTCCGGATACCGGCATCCTTCATGACCGCAAGCGCCGTTTTCCCGGCAAAATCCTTATTCCAGTCCACCAGCCAGCCATAGGGCACTTCCAGTGGACATATCTCCTGAGTAATATCCTGGCCATTGAGCATCATGCCGGATTCCAGACGAAGCGTATCGCGTGCGCCCAGCCCCGCCGGTTTCATGCCCAGCGGAGCACCCGCATCGATAAGCTTATCCCAGATCAGACCAATCTTTTCAGCGGCGGCGTATATTTCAAAACCATCTTCACCCGTGTAGCCGCTGCGGGAAATCATCGCCAGAATTCCCGCCACCTGCGATTCTAAAAAATGGTAGAAACGAATACCCTTTAAATCAGCAGTCGTCAGTTTCTGTAAGATTTCTTCCGCACGCGGCCCCTGCAAATCCAGTTTGCCGGTTTCGTCGCTCACATCCGAAAGCCGGCAGTCGAATTTTTTCTCTTCGAGAATGGATTGAACCCGCAAATAATCGGGTTCCCGCGTTGAAGCGTTGGTCACCAGCAGGTAGAAATCTTCCGCCATTTTATACACGGTCAAATCATCGATGATGCAACCGCGATCATTGAGCAGTGCGGAGAGTTTGACCTGGCCCGTCTTCTGCCCCGAAAGATCCCGGGTCAGGGCCAGTTGCAGAAGATCAAGCGCCTGCGGCCCCCTGACTTCAATTTCCCCCATGTGGCAAATATCAAAAAGCGTCGCGCTCGCACGGGTCGTTTTATGTTCGTCGATCACATTCGTATATTGCACCGGCATCGCCCAGCCGCCAAAATCAATGATTTTCGCTTTCAGAGCTACATGCTTTTCGTATAAGGGTGTTTTTTTCATGGATGACACACGCTCCTCAAGAACTGCTTATTATTTAAAAAGTTTATCAATCAGACCCTGCTTACTTTTCGGGTAATAGAGATTCCCCTTATAATCCACAATCAATTTGCCGTCGAGATGGTCGATTTCATGCTGCACGACCCGGGCAGTCCAGTCGAGATAGCGTTTACTGATTTTTTCGCCTTTTTCGTTCAAGGCGCGGACTTTAATTTCGGGAAAACGGCTGACCTCAATTTGAATGTCCGGGCAGGAAAGGCACCCTTCCGCCGCCGTCACTTTCTCGCCGCGCGACTGGGTAATACGCGGATTCACCAGAACATCGTAATCGTCCGGGGTCATTTTTTTCTTCCGGTCATCAACAGTCTTGTTGCGGAAAATAATCATTTTTTTGTTGATGCCGATCTGCGGCCCGGCCAGTCCCGAAGCGTCATCGCGACAGACAAAGGAATCAATCAGCGCTTTAATTTCCGCTTTTTCTTCTTTTCCCAACGGTGTTTTTATCTCCACCGACTTTTTTCGCAGGACGGATGTGTCTTCTACGTTGACACCTTCATCATTCCAAAGGGTTAGGACTCTTTTTGGGGCCATATCTTCCACCGGATCAAAAATTTTCTTGGCCTATAACACCTATTAATGGTTATTTCAAGCAAACGACGCTTGCAAATTTGTTCCATCTTTAGTTAAAGAGTTTAGCCATAATGTTTAAGAAACGAAAGACTGGAAATGAATTGTGATTAATCAAATAGTTACCCATACGGCGCGAAAGCAGTTTGCCCTGGCGCTCAATTTTAAAGAAGGTCAGACGCCGGAGATGCCTGCCTGCGCGGATGAAAAACAGCGCCTGCTCTATATTCACATTCCTTTTTGCGAGGAGCTTTGCCCCTACTGCTCTTTTCACCGCATCCGTCTTAACGAAACCCTCGCCGGGAAATACCATGCCGCCCTGCGCCTGGAGATGGCTCTTTATCGTCAAAAAGGCTACCGCTTTTCCGGTATTTATGTCGGCGGCGGCACGCCGACCGTGTTGATCGACGAACTGGCCGAAACCCTGCGTCTGGCCAGAGCATTATTTCCCATCACCTCCATTTCGGTGGAAACCAACCCGAATCACCTGACGGATGCCAACATGAACATCCTGAAGCAGGCGGCCGTCAATCGGCTTTCCGTGGGCGTGCAAACCTTCAATGATAATCTCCTGAAAAAAATAGCGCGGTATGACAAATACGGATCAGGCGAAGATATTGCAGCGCGCCTGAGCAATACTATCGGAAAGTTTGACACGCTCAACGCCGACATGATTTTTAACTTTCCCGAACAGACAGCCGAAATGCTCGAAGCCGATCTGGCGGTTTTGCTGAAACTTCAAATGCCGCAGATCACTTTTTACCCTTTGATGGTTTCAACACTCACGCAGCGCCTGATGCAGGAAACACTGGGCAACGTCAATTTCCGGCGGGAAAAATCATTTTTCAATTTGATTCTCAGGAGCCTGGAGTCGCACTACGATTCTTCTTCCGCCTGGTGTTTTTCGCGGAAAAAAGCCGCCCGGACGCTGATCGATGAATACGTCGTGGATTTTGACGAATACGCGGGCTTAGGCAGCGGCGCCATCGGTTATTTAAACGGCGTGTGCTATGCCAACACCTTTGATATCGAACGCTACATTGCCGATCTGATGAAGGGCGATCTCCCGCTTCAGGCCGCCCGCAAATTCAATGTACCCGACCAGATGCGTTACGACTTCCTGATGAAGCTTTTCAGCACCAGGATGAACGTCAATGACATGGAAAAAAAATACGGCGGCAAATATTTTACAACTTTATGGAAGGAAATGGCCGCCTTTACCCTGGCGGGATCCTTTCGCTACTTTTCCCCTAACCTGCATTTAACGCCCCGCGGACGTTACTTGTGGGTGATTATGATGCGGGAATTTTTTATCTCAGTAAACAATTTCCGCGACTACTGCCGCAAACAGGCCGGCCTGATCTGATAGACTGAAAAACGGAGAGAGTTATATGGATAACCAAAGAAAAGAAATGTTAAAAAACCTGCCGAAAATTGATGAAGTGATCCTGCTTCTGGAAAAATCAGGCATATATGAAAAGGCATCCCGGGAAATTGTTCTCGAAACCTGCCGTGACATTGTGCAGAAGATGCGGGACATCATTCTGACTGCCAACGACAAACAATTGCCGACCATGGCCTCAGACGCGTCAGCGGCCGCCCGCAGCGTCGCGGAAATCATCAATGACCTGCACCGGTTCAAGTTGCGGCGTCTTGTCAACGCCACGGGTGTGATCCTGCACACCAACCTGGGACGCGCGCCTCTTTGTCCCGAAGCCCTCTTGCGCATCGCGGACGTGGGACACGGCTACTCCAACCTGGAATTCGACCTGGCCCGGGGCGTTCGCGGCCTGCGCTACGACCACGTCAGCCGCCTGATCTGTGCGCTGACCGGCGCGGAGGATTCCCTGATCGTCAACAACAACGCGGCGGCTGTGCTGCTGGTACTCAACACGCTGGCCGAACACAAGGAAGCGATTGTCTCGCGCGGCGAGTTGATTGAAATCGGCGGCGAGTTTCGCATTCCGGACGTGATGACCAAAAGCAATTCCATTTTGCGCGAAGTGGGAACCACCAACCGCACACGGCTTGCCGATTATGAAAAAGCCATCGGCCCCGATACCGGCGTGATTTTAAAAGTGCATACCAGCAATTACCGGATTATCGGCTTTACTGAAGAAACGGAACTGCTGCAACTGGTGTCGCTGGGCAAACAGCATAACATCCCCGTTTTCGACGATCTGGGCAGTGGCTGCCTGATTGATCTTGATCGATACGGCCTGCAGCACGAACCGACCGTGCGCGAAGCGCTGGCCACGGATGTCGATGTCGTGACCTTCAGCGGCGACAAACTTCTGGGCGGCCCTCAGGCCGGCATCATTGTCGGCAAAAAGGATATTCTGGCCAAAATCAAGAAAAACCCGCTCAACCGCGCGCTCCGGATCGACAAATTTACGCTGGCCGCCCTGGAGGCGACGTTGATGCACTATCTGACACCGGAGACCGCCCCCCGGACATTACGCCCTCTGAAAGCCCTGACGGAACCGCTTGGCGACGTAAAAAAACGGGCGCGCAAACTGATGCAAAAGCTGAAACGCGCCGACATTCCTGACCTGACCTGTCAGTTGAAAGAAGCGAAGGCCGCCGCCGGCGGTGGATCACTGCCCATGCAGGAGATTTCCACGGCAGTCGTCGCCGTAAAGTCAGCGCAATTATCCGCCAGCCAGATGGAAGCAAAACTCCGTCAGACAGCCGTTCCCATCATTGTCCGCGTGGATGAAGACGAGATTCTCCTGGATATGCGCACCGTAGCCGAAGATGAATTCGGGTTCATCATCGAAGGTCTCCTGCACGTAACCGGCAATCAGGAATTCAAATAAAGAATCGAAGCCCTTTGTCCCCCGCTGGCGGGGGTAGGGGGTGGGGAGCAATATCTTGTCCATTGAAAACGAACCGTCCAGAGACTTAATCTTTACCGTAAATTCCGGGCAGGCCGGGTTGCGTC
>CAYOPU010000054.1:0-2115 GCA_964405915.1 uncultured Smithella sp.
TTGTAGGTGAAGTCGACATAACGCCCAGTATGCGACATAAATAAGGCCGGGAATCCTTTGCCCCGGCCTTATTTTTTTGTTTCAAATAAAAAGATTATAGTGCCAGCGTTTGACGTAGTCCTTTTTCTATTTCCGATATATCGTCCTGTGAGGCGCTTTCTATTTTTTCAACCAGCCGGCTTTTATCCACCGCCCTGATTTGATCACAGACAGCGACAACTTGTCTTTTTAGGCATTTTATAGAAATGGTTAGAGGGGGCCGCGGCTTGCCGGCAGAAGAAAGGGGCACAACAACAACGGTTCTTCTGGCTTCATTGATCGGTGTTGCGCCAATGATTATACAAGGCCGTTTCTTTTTGATTTCAGATCCGATTGTCGGATCAAGATTAACCCAATAAATGTCACCACGGTTCAGCATCGATTCCATCACCTAAAGTCGTATTCCATTCTTCCATTTCCTCGTTTAAAGCCTGGTCACTTTCTACTTCACGGGCACATTGATATAGCTTTGTTTCTCTGAGCTTAACCTCATCTTCAAGCAACCTCGTTAATATTTTACTCCGTTGCCGCGGAGGTATAACGGCTTTCATTCTGCCGATCAGATTATCCGGAACCGATACAAGAACTTTATGCATAACTTCTCCTTCAATCAAGGATATATTATATCCTATATCTAAAACGTTTTTCAAGTCTTTTTCAAAAAAAAGCCTGTATGCCAACGGCAACCTTGGGTGCGTTTAAACAAACGACTCAAAAGTCCCATAGGATTTTGCGTAGACGGGGGCAGTCAGCTCACGAAAAGGACAAAAGCAGCAGCACGTTTTGGGGGTGCTCCATCTGCATCACAGAGTATTACCGTCGATCACTTTCCACGTTCCAGATTTGATATTCGTCGTTATTTCTCCAGAGGGAATAACGCCTTTTTCTGTCCGTATGTATCCATCCTCAACAGTGTGTAGGACGCCATCGATTTCAATCACCATGCCCGCTTCTATCTTTGCAGTATGTTGTTGCTCCATTGCCTTGTCGAACAATGAGGTTTGTTGACGTACATCGTTTTTGATGATGGTCATTGTATACGCTGGTATGTTTTCAATATTGCCTTGCTGCGTCTTGTACTCTGCGTAATCTAGGTTGGCAACAAGCCTAAGCTCGTCATATTTACTCATCAACACTTTTGCTTGGTCGGAAGTAAACCCAAGTTTTTGCAATCTTTGATAGAGCTCGATATTAGCAATTGACTTAATGGCGTCAGATGCAGGGACTGCGCTATCTTCAGCCATTACCATATCTATCGTTTTATCTTCTTTCTGTTCGTTCCTTTTGATAAAAAAATAAATGCCGATTATTTTCCTCACCTTCTTTTTTTCTTTAAAATCGAAGCATAGATCGGTTTTTTCCAGAAGTTCTTTCTGCGCTTTTAGAATTACTTTTTTCTTAAAATTTGCATAAAGAGGGTACTCTTTATCTGATATTTCCATCAATGTCCGCATTTCCTCAAGCGTTAAATACCTTTCACCTATGGTTTCGTACTGTTTCAGTAATTCGTAAATCCTAATGGAGTAGCCGGAGCGAAGCGGTAAAATATTTTTCAGTCGATAAGATGTGTAATGGCTTTTCAAGTCGAGAAGGTATGGGCGAAGCTTAGTCGATATTTCGAGCTCGATGGAACCTTCGCCTTTTTTGTATCGACAAGATGAAAGCCAGTTAATCTTTAACCAACCACCGTCAGGATCGTCTATCCTAAAAGATCGCTTCATTAACTTATCGGTTATAAGGTCAAGCTCCTTGTGGTATGCCTTGCCCTCTACACCTACAATTTTCATGAACATATCAACCGACATTTCATACGACCGAAAGTCTTGATCTTCTCGCGGGTTGACCATCGAAATAAGTATCAAAACAATCCGCTGCTCTTGTAGGGAAAGATCATACAACGAGTTAATTAATGAGTTAGACTTGTACAGCATGTTATTTGGAGTGATTTTTTTTATATTCATGTTTAGTATTATACCACGCTAAATAACTTTATTTCAATTAAAAGTTATAGTTCACCCTAAATCGGTTATAGTTCACCCTAAATCGGTTATAGTTCACCCTAAATCGGTTATAGTT
>CAYOPU010000054.1:2215-12022 GCA_964405915.1 uncultured Smithella sp.
ATCGGTTATAGTTCACCCTAAATCGGTTATAGTTCACCCTAAATCGGTTATAGTTCACCCTAAATCGGTTATAGTTACGTCTGGAAGGTATTGATTTTATTAACTTCGCATACGCCGAAAAACAAGATAAAAACAAGATAAAAAACACACAAAGGGGTTTTAGCTAAAAATCTGTGGATAACCAAATTTATCGCGCGCGTTTTTCCAGAAAAAAGGCACCGAAAAGAAAAATTATAGGTCTTGCAATGTGGTGACAAATATGCCAACATGTGGCATGAAAAACAGTAGGCCTGTTTCATGGATAAAAGGTGCACGAAAAGACTTTGAGAAGTTTCCTCAGAATGTCCAGGACGATATGTTAAATGCTCTTACAATTGCTGCAGAGGGTGGCAAAGCGGACATTGCCAAGCCGTTTAAGGGTGTTGATGGCGGTATTTTTGAAATAGCGACTAAGTATCGAGGAGATGCTTTCCGCGCTGTTTATGCCGTAAAGATTGACGCGGATATCTGGGTGATCCACGCCTTTCAGAAAAAATCAAAGACCGGAATTAAAACACCCCAGGTAGAGGTTGATCTTATTCGCGAACGTCTAAAAAAACTGATCGAGGTTTTAAAATGAAAGAAGACAATATTGAAGTAATACGGGGTAGCGGCAATGTGTTTCGGGATTTTGGCCGTGCCAATGCGGATATTGAACACGTTCGCGCTATTCTGGCGGCGGAAATCATCCGCACGCTCGATGAGCATGGTTTATCGACACGCAAAGCTGAACAGCTGACAGGCGTAGCCCATTCAGAGTTTTCACGCATTCGTAACGCCCGGCTTGGCCGTTTTACGTTAGATCGGATGATTGCGATACTTGGAAAGCTTGATGAGGATGTCGAAGTAAACGTATCCTTTCGACCACGCCTACATGACCCACAAGATAATATTGGTCAAGTTTCGCCATAAAATCAAGAGCTTTCTCCGAGGCTCTTAGCAATAGTCGTCTTCATGATCAATCTGGATCGTTTTTCCCAATAAATCTGTGGATAACTCGTTTCGCGTCGTCTTTTTTTGAAAAGAAAAAAGGGTTGGCAAAGGTCTATTTGAACCTTCGTTCCAGTTCTCCACCGCACGCGGTACAAGCATTCAGTTCCCCCCCGCAATTTTTGCACTTAAAAAAGGCTGTTTTTGGCTTTAACGTGCCGTTATTTAAGCGGCCTAGCATGGTGTTGTAAGCTTGTTCTTGCGCGTAGGCGCGGCCCCCCGTAAGCTCCTTTACGTCATTCCCGCCTTCGATCTTTTCTAAAATTTCCAATTCCTTTGCCACAAATTTTTCAGCCTTTTCCGCGTTAAGGGATTGATGCAGTAACCGGATGGCGGCGGTATATACGTGGTAACGAATTAATTCGGCTAGGGCAGATTTTAGGTCGAAATAGGATTTAGCACGCAAATTGTATTCGCGCCCTGCGTTTTTCACGCCTTCTATGCCGTCCTCAAGGTTTTTCCCGTGTGCTCCTATGATTTTCTCGATTCGTGAAACAAGTTCGTTCTCCGAAGTTTTAAGTGCATTAACAAGCGCGTCCTGCGATGTTTTAAACGTACTTGCGAGGTCGGTCGAGCGAGCTTCCCAGAAAAAAAGTACGAAATAAAACACGATACCCAAAATCAAACAAATAAAATAAAAGACAACGAGGACTAGATTGGGGTCTTCAAACGTAAAATAATAGCGAAAAATAAGCGAACCAATCACCCCTATGCCGACCGCGAACAAATGAGTATATATTTTATTTTTCATTTTCGGCCTCCGGCTTTTCCTCTTTTGTTACGTTTTTTTCGTAAATTTCCTTTAAATATTGGTGACTTATCTTTTTTTGATGGTTTTTGCTGATATAAGACGAACAATCACGCCAGGACAAACCCTCTGCCCTTAATTTTTTAATCAGAGACAGATACCGAATGGAGATCAGTTGCGCTTTTTTCCGCCGTTTTTTGCTGACGGCATCTTTTTTCGCGGAGCGAAAGGATGATAACCGCTTGCTGGCAATAGCGGCGGCCTGATCGTCCGTGAGCGCATTTTTGCGGTTGAGGGCTTCGTGACGCTCGCAGTACATCTGGTTAAGAGCGCGCATTAGCGCGCTGTAAAAATAGTGCTCATCTAGTTTGACCTTGCCCTTGTCCTGCCGCACAAGCTCACCGCTTTTGCGGTGAGCTTCCACTCGATCCGGTTCGGATAGAGTGGAGTAGAACTTACAAAGCAGCCGGCGCCGATCCTTATCGGCACCGGTCAGCTTATCGATTTTTTCTTTTTCAATCATAGCTCTGCCCTCCTTTTTCGTTGTTCGCTGAGATTGTAAACCGGAAAACGGAAAAAGTCAAGCCAGAAAAGAACTTCAGCTCCTGTTTCCCCTGCGGGGAAACAGGAGCGCGCACTCGGCACTGAAGAAAATTCTTGACAATGGCTACCCCTTGCGATAAGGGGTAGCCATTGTCACCGAAAGGTGTATTTAGGCAGGTTGGCACCCCCTACCCTTTACTGGGATATAGCCGCACGGACGAGCGCACATGATCTTAATCATGGCAAAATCCAGAGCAAACACAAGCTCTCAAAAATAATGTTGGGCTGACTCAACTGAATCACCGAAAGGCCGCGATGCGGCAAAAAAGACGGCACCGAAAGGGGTGTTATGAGGGGCGGGATGGGCGCGCAAGTCACGCAGGTGTTTAACCAAAGCGGGATTTTTGCGCCGACAGAAAGCAAGCACGAGGCGAAAGCCGAGGCTCGCGCCGAAGGCGCGCGGACTTCTGCCGATGTAGCCGAAAAAACGCAAATTTACAGCTATCAAACAGCCGAAAGTTATAAGGACGTATGGCATCAACTGGCCGATTTTGCTAAGGAAAATTGCGGACTAAAGGACATCGAAAAGCTGTCCCAAGTCGAGGTCAAAGCGTATTTGGAAAGCCGCATCTCCGAAGGTGTGGCGGCTTCAACTTTTGCCAAAGAGTGCGCCGCCGTGAACAAATTTGAAAATGCCCTCAACGCATATGCAGACAAGCGCGGTAGTGGCAGACAATATAATTTCCGCGAAACCACGCACCAGGTTAAAGTAGAACAAGGTAAAACCCTGGTGCACGCAGATCCACATAGAGCATATACCTCGCCCAAGGCAGTTGTAGGCGAACTGGACCGCGCCGATCATCGGCTGGCCGCTTCGCTCCAGCTACACGGCGGCGCGCGTATATCCGAAATAAATTTGATAAAACCAAGCCAGTTAAAGGGCGACGGTCGGGTTGAAGTGAAAGGAAAAGGGGGCAAGGTAAGGGAGCTATCCCTCCCCGAAAAAATTTACTCCAATCTAAAAGATCACATGGAAAAAAACGGAAATTTCCGAATTGATAAAGATGAATACGGCCGCGATCTGCGCGCCGCCGCGCTTTCAGCTGGGCAAGCGGCAACTGGTTCGCACGGCTTGAGGTGGAACTTTGCTCAGGCACGTATGGCCACATTACAACGCGAGGGCAAGGTTTATGAGCAAGCTCTGGCTCAAGTTTCCTGCGAAATGGGCCATGAGCGGCCAGACATCACGGAGCATTATCTACGCTAACAGGTTGCAAGCCCAGAGAGAATGTCACATCAATTCGCGTTCAAAGCGTCTTTTAATACCAAGGACGGTTTAAACGTTACAACCATTCTGGCATCAATGATCATACTATCACCAGTCTGTGGATTCCTGCCGTTTCGCGCTCTCTTTGATTTGACAGTCCACTTGCCGAATCCAGAAACATTTACGGAGTTGCCTTTTTCGAGTTCACTCTTAATGATGTCGAAGGTCGACTCGACTGCGTTTACACATTCCTTTTTGGTCAATCCTGTTTTTTCAAAGATAGATTCAATGATTTCACATTTTGTCATAGACATGGTGATGCTCCTCGGTAACCGCTAACGTTAGCATGCCAGCACAATGGCATACTGGTAAGATGGTATACCATTGTGCTGGCATAATGGTATTAATTACCACACTTTCAGATGTATGTTTACGGATAAAAATATAAGAACAACGACTGACGAAAGATCCGTACATAGCTTGTGTTTACTATTCCTTTGCCCTCTGTATGATCCCGTTTTTTAGAATATCATTAACCAGGCCGGATTTTGTTATATTTCGGTCGGTCTTTCTTAGAGTAAGCCAGAGATTGTCGAGTTCTGAAACGGTTTCTTCTCCTAGATAGAATGTCGCCTTAACAGCATGCTGTTTTGCTGGTGTACTGGTATGCTGGCTTGCTGGTATGGTGGATTCACCAAGAAATAAATCAGCCCCACGGCCTTTAATTTGTGGTCTTTTGTTCATAATTTAAAATCTCCTGTGTTAATTCACGATAGGCAACAGCTCCCGCTGAATCTTGAGCATATTTAATAATTGGAATGCCTGCTGTGGCGGATTCTGAAAATTTAATTGTTCTTCTTATAATGGCATCAAAGACTTGATCACCGAAGATATTTTTAAGTTCTTCCACAATTTCGGTTGAATGGATTGTCCTTGAATCGTGCATAGTCCGAAGAATTTTAATTTTTAGGGTTGGATTGCCTTTTTTCTGAACCTTGGTGACGATCTGTTGCAGTTGCTTTAAACCTCTCATGGCCAAATACTCCGCTTGTACCGGCACAATGACTAATTTAGAAGCCATTAAGGCGTTAGTGGTTAAAACTCCTAAACTTGGTGGACAGTCGATGATTATAAAATCATAACGGTCTGAAACAAGTGAGAGGATGTCCTTCAAGGTTCTGTCCCATCCAATTTCGCCAATTAATTCTGCTTCCACTCCTGATAGGTCTAAATTAGAGGGGATAAATGATAGGTTGTTGTCCACTTCTTTTATGACATCATCGATTTTATTTTCTTCTGGCCGGATAATGAGGTCATAGCTGGTTTTAGGCAGCTCTTCCGGATTATAACCTAAAGAAGTGGTCAGTCCCGCTTGTGGGTCAAGATCGACCATTAAAACCCTTTTCCCATACTCAGCCAAGACTGTTGAGATGTTTAAACAAGTAGTTGTTTTTCCAACTCCGCCCTTTTGATTAGCAATAGAATAAATTTTTGCCATATTTTCCTTAATAATAATTTGATGTTATCATACCATTACGATGGTATGCTGGTGAACTGGTATGCCATTATACCATCATGCTGGTATAATGGCATCAATTTTTTACCCGTTTTCTTATAGCGCCTTCATCAATTCCAAGCTTCTGGCCAATATTCCGGAAAGATAAACCCTCTTTACGTAGTGCCTGTGCTTTCTCCAAGGTCAAAGGGGATACAGGCGGACGGCCTAGCCGTTTGCCTTTAAGCCTGGCATTGGCCAGGCCAGCAACAACCCTTTCCTTGATGATGTCTTTTTCAAATTCTGATACAGCGCCGACAATTTGAAAAACCAGCTTGCCGGTCGGGGTGGACGTGTCCAGATTATTATCGTATGAGATAAAATCAACGCCACAGGCTCCTAACGTGTCCAGGGTGTTTATAAGGTCCTTAAGCGACCGGCTAAGCCGGTCAAGCTTCCAGACTAGGAGCACATCAAAACGGCGCTTCCTGGCCGCGTCCATCATTTCTTGAAAGGCTGGTCGGTTGGTGTTGGCTCCGGTAAAGTTCTGGTCAATGTATTCCTCGTAAATAGTCCAGCCGGATCGCTGGGCAAATTGTCGCAGCTCGTTGAGCTGCATATCTACTTTTTGTTTGTCGGTAGATACACGGGCATAGATGGCAATTGTTTTTTCTGGATCGGTCATAATGGTTGTTTTTGGGGTGAGGATAAAACCCCCTTAAAATTTGCTTTTTAAAACCCTTTAAAATCAGCTATATTCAGTATACAAAAAAGGTGAGGATAAAACAAATGTTTTATCCTCACCTGTCGCCATTCTTTCTTCCTGTACTAAGCGAATGATCGGCCTTGACGAAAATGCTTTATTTCAAGTAGCTATCAATAATTTGATTCCCTCGATAGTTATGATATATAGGATCCGTCATTTAGATGTTTTCTGCCGGCGTATGCATGTATGATAAATTGTGGCATAGCTGGGAATCCAGACGGCAAACAGAAAAACAAAAATCAACCTAAATATCGGGAGAAACTGGTCTACTCGACTCAAAGATAAAAAACCTCGCCTCAACTTCTTGTCTAAGGTTGAGACGAGGCTCTGGTCTACATACTTATTAATCATGTGCTTTTATTCACAAGCCGATAAAGTGTAATCATAATAAGTATTTTGCTTTGCTAATATCAATTTAAAAACACATTGTTTAGCCTGATCTAACAAATCGAATGTTCTTGAGTATACAGCATAATTATTAAAATTAATTCCTATTGTTGCAACATCTCCAGAAGGTGCGTTGAATGCGTGTGCCCAAATATAATACGTGCCTGATAAGTCTGATACTTTGTTTTCCATAAATATATGTTCAGGGCCAAAACCATCTACATCATCTAGGTCAAGATAGCCTGTAGTCCCTGTTTTATTTCCATAATATATTTTGGTTAATTCATCGCTGTTTGGCTCATACATCCAGAGATCAATATCTGTATTACTATTTACCCACGTTAAGGTGGCTGTAAGAAAAGATAATCTAATTTGAGAGCTAACAGGAACACATTGGTCTATGGAATTGTCAATATCGGTAATAATTTTTTTTGCAACATTATTTTCATATGGTTGTGTCCTATCGCTATCTCCACGTCTAACGATGTTTGTATCCATATAATAATCTATAAAATTATGGCAAAGCTCATCCCACCCAATATCTTTTGGATCGTTGCCTTCCATGCGTACGGCATCAAAATTTCTCGCAAGTGCTTTTCCGTGAAAAGCTTCATAAGCAGATATAGCTTCGTCCTGTACAAAGGAAGTGTAATAACCGTCATTTGGAATAGTGCTTGCTACGCTTGCCACGCCAACAAATCTGATTGCTTTCATCTGTTCATCAGTCATGTGTTGCACCATATATGCATGAGTGGCCTCAGCAAACAAATTCCCTTGGGAATGCGACACCACTACCACCTTATGTCCAGCAAGAATTTTTTCTGAAAGAGCCGTATAAATCTTTTGAATAACTGATCCAATAGCTGGTTCAGAATTTGAGTTTTCTTTATATGCATTGACCATTATATCAGAGTAAAGTGTTCTCAGTCTTGCTCTATAAATTGCATTCCATAGCCTTGATCTTGTTGAAGCATCATAATCAGGATATATGCTTGCAATACGTTGAATTCTCTTGTCTGCATAGGCTCTTGCAGCGGTGGTTATGTCACCCATACTTTCAAGTTCTGAATCATCATCCCATTTTCCAGCGGTAGGATTATATATGTAGCTGAAGCGAACATCAAAAGCTAAATATTTTCCATTCTTTTCATTAATGTATCTGGAGCTTAATTTTCTAAGGCTTGATTGTGCGTCACTTTCAGCATTATCTATTCCGTTTAAATAAACAACATCGATTGTTTTTGATATTACTATGGCCGTGTTGATTTTGCCTGGGACCGCTGTAAAAGGTGTAATTGTAGCGTGTACATTATTTGAAATTAATACTATTGAAGCAAATATGCAGAATATAGCGTACTTTATCATGACTCACCACCTTTAGTTTTTTAATTACAAGTCAAATCATCTGGGCTTCCAGTTACTGTACCTCTAGCTCCATCTAGCGTATTAAAAACAGCTCGTCTTTCTGGTGTATCAAATATTAAATAAGACAATTCTGTAGCGGAAAGTACGCTTCTAGATTCCGCAGATCTTGATAATTCAGTGCACCCGACTTTATTAGATATTTCAGATATGTCCGGATTGGCTTCGTTTAGTAACTTTTGATATTCTATCGCTATGGAATTAAGCTTTGTGCGATCATCTTGATCTTTAGCAACTTTAGCGATGGCTATTTCTACTTCATCTCTAATGCCATTATTGTTAGTATCAACTCCCTTTAACGTGGCAATCGCAGCAGCCCCAGGATCAGAAGGTAAATCAGTAGCAGTGCCTCCACTGCTGCTGCAACCTAACAAAACTGTCATCAGTAAGCTGCTAAGAATGCAATAAATCCATCGTTTTATTTGTAAGTCACATATTCTCATTTTTAGTTCTCCTCTTTAGATAAAGTCGTAGTTTTTTGATTTGATGAGACTTTCCTTTTTGTGGTGTAGGTATAAGAAACGCCGGAACTTGTCAATGAAAATGAGACACCTCCGTAAAGAATTTAGTGTCGCAATTGATCACTAATTTCTGGCAACGGTTTATTGATCCAGGATGCCGCAGGTAAGGCCATTGGTTTTGGCATTATTCCCTTGAACCGCCCTGGATGTTTTGCAAAAGCATCAGCCAAAACTGCCTGCCGTTCTTTGATAATTTGTTCAGCCCGTCCGTAATGGACATCTTCCGGTGTGAGAAATCCGATTCCGGAATGGTAATGCTCATTATTGTACCAGTTGAAAAAGTTCTGGCAAAATGATCTGCTGTCTTCGAGACACCCGAACCGTTCCGGAAAATCCGGTCGGTATTTCAGCGTTTTGAAATGGGCCTCCGAATAGGGGTTGTCATTGCTCACATAGGGCCGGGAAAGGCTTTTGGTGATCCCCAAATCGGCAAGCAGGAAAGCAACCGGTTTTGATGTCATACTGGGGCCTCGATCAGAATGGATGCTCAATTGACTTGATTTAATCCCCTGCTTCTCACAGGACTGTTCAATTAGTTTTTTTGCCAATGTTCCCAGTTCCCGGGATGCCACCATCCAGCCCACGACATATCGGCTGAAGATATCGAGGATGACATAGAGGTAATAATAAGTCCACTTTACCGGCCCCTTGAGTTTTGTAATATCCCAAGACCAGACTTGGTTTGGACCTTCGGCAAGCAATTCTGGTTTGGTGTATGCGGGATGCCGGAGCTGGTTCCTTCTTTCCTTTACTTCCTTATGCGTTTCCAGGATACGGTACATCGTCCTCACAGAACAGAGATAACTGCCACCATCCAGAAGGGTGGCGTAAACCTCCTGTGGCGCTTTGTCGGCAAACCGTTCATCATGCAGTGTGTCAAGAACCTGCTGCTGTTCGTAAGGCGACAGGGCTAAAGGTGACAAAGGACGGACAGGTTTCTTATCTAAATCCGCACCCTGATTCTTCCATCGGTAAAAACCGGCGCGTGAAACCACCAGGGCATCGCAAGACGATTTGATGCCCACAGCTTTTGCCAGGGAATCTGTCAGGTTCATAAGTTCTCCCCTTCCTTCTGCTCCCGTAAAAGTTGGAAGATCTCGGCAATTTTTTTTTGAGCATCAATGATCAGCTCAGCTTTTTTCAGCTTGGCCTGCAGTTTCTGAATCTCTTTTTCTTGTTCCGCGATGCGGCAAGCAGACGGATCAGGCTTGCGGGATTTAGGGCCTCTCTTCTTGGACGAAAGGGCATCTAATGTGCCTCGCTCTACTTGATGACGCCAGGAAGTCAAATTGGAAGAATATAGACCTTCTCTGCGCAGAAGGGCGCCTACTTGCCCTTGCTTTTTAAAATCTGCGGCCTCCTTGAGGATACGACGTTTATACTCTGCCGTATAATTCCGGCGACTTGCTTTCTCCGGAACCTCGGGATTGGGAACAACAATCTTCATCCCTGACCCGTGCAGGTCGGCAGTTGCGGATATTCCAGTCGCCCTACGGGCTCCTTCCATCTCCGCAACCCCTGGCGTAAGATTCATAACCATAACTTCTTTCTTTTCCATCTGCTTTTCTCCTCCCCGCCCTACACTAAACTATTAAGGGGGAAGTGTCTCACTTATATTGGCACAGAGGG
>CAYOPU010000055.1:0-12005 GCA_964405915.1 uncultured Smithella sp.
GCCGAAGCTTAGCCTGTCCTGGGAAGGAAAACAGAAAAAACTGAACCATCCGATGGTCAGCGGCATCCTCATGAGTGTATCTAATCCTTACTGGATCATCTGGTGGGCCACCATCGGCGTGGGCTATATTATCTATTCCACGCAATTCGGCCTCTGGGGCGTTGCCTTTTTCTTTGCCGGTCATATTTCGGCAGACCTGGCCTGGTATTCCTTCATTTCCGCCGCCGTCGCCGGGGGCAGGCATCTTTTAACCGATCGCCTTTACCGCGGTCTGATTGCTTTCTGCGCTGTTTTTCTGGTGGTGTTTGCCGGCTACTTTGCCTATGCGGGCTTTGAAAAACTCAAGAGTATCCTCTAGCTTCCTTTTATTATCCCCCCGCTGGCGCGTAAGTCCAGCCCAGATATTCGACATTGTTGACATGCCCGCTAAAATCTTCCGCTTCCGCGGGCACGGTTAATTCATGGCAATCGATTATCAACACACAACCTCCAAGCGGATGATGAAGGTGTCCATTCCGTTGCCTCTGTACATGGCGCGGAAACCGGCGTGTCAATAAAGAAACCCGCTTCATCCGGATGCCGGGTATTTCCTTTAGGCTGTAGTGATTGCGTCAGCGACAGAACCTCACGGATAGCGGCTATCACCGACTCCGGTTTTTCCAGATGGATGTTGTGTCCGCTGTCCACCCATATTTGTCTGGCGCCCGGGTAAAGCCGCACGATGTCTTTTCGTTTTTCGTTTGCATCATTCGCCGACCCGGATTTTTCTTTCATGGGCTGCAAAGCACTCAGCACGATAACGGGCTTTCCGGTAAAGGACGGCAAGCTCAACACACTTTCCCCCGTGGCATTCATACCGTTCGCTTCTTCTTTTTCCACTGCGGATGTCGCTATAAAATAAATCAGATGGAACCCGGTGGACCAATTTTCCGGAGCTCCTTTACCCTTTAATTGGTCCGGGTGAGCAGAATCAACCAGGATGAGGGCTTTAACCTCCTCTGGATAACGCCTTGCGAATAGTTGCATATACAAGCCGCCAAGCGAGTGACCTACCAGGACATAAGGCGGATGCAGACCTTTGCTGCGAAGCAGCATGCGCAGTTCTTGAACGATATGGGCGCCGTCACGAGGTGTTGAAACTAAATTACTTTTCCCGTGACCGGGACGACTGTAAGCAAATGCTGTGGTGTCTTTCGAGATTTCCGTGAAGACCTTTGCCCACGAGGCGCTTTTTCCCCAAAGGCCGCTTTCAAAGACAATCGTTGCAGAGCCGTGCTTTGCCAGAGCATACTCGACTTGACGGTTGTCGATCTTTTCCGTTACGGCGCCCTGCATGGTTGCGCAACCGGAGAGCAAAACCACCATCAGAACGGCAATACATTTAATTAGTTGTTCAGCTTTCATTGGGTAACTCCAGCGGCCCGGTTTTCTTCGTTCCCACATAGCGCGTGGGAACGAGAGGACAAAGATTGAGCCAGCGAAAACTTCCTTTGCCTGTCCCCCGCTGGCGGGGGCGCCGGGGGTGGTCCTGTTCGGTCGAGTCGAAAAGACGCGACCGAACAGGGTGTCATTTTATAGCGAATTCACATCCGGTTCCTGACCATCCGGCAGCAAGTCAAACTTCTCCTTCACCTCTTCAGGATGGAACGCAGTTTTTGAGTGCCAGTAATATCATAAATCCGATTTCTTGTGTTTGGCACAGCCTTAAAAAAATCAGATGGTTTATTTCTTGTGATGTGACTGACTGAGCGCCGCGCCAAGGCGGGACAGCCCCTCCGAGCAATCCCGGTTGGGAAGGCGCGCCTCAATAAAAATAAATTTATCCTTCTCGGCGGCCGCCGTGGCAAATGCCTGCGCCAGTTCTTCTTCATTGTCTGCGCGGATGCCTATGACCGCATCTCCCCCGCCGAAGGCCGCGGGCAGTGACGCGTAGTTCCACATTTGAATGTCATTGTAGAGGCCGTCCTGATGCAGCATCCGCTCAATCAGATAGCCGTCGTTGTTGATCAGGATCACCACGGCGGGTGAACGCCACCGGATAAGCGTTGATATTTCCTGAGCCGTCATCTGAAATGCGCCGTCGCCCGTGAGGACGACAGGACGTTTTTTCGGCCGCGCCATGGCGACGCCCAGCGCCGCCGGCGTACAGAAACCGATGGACGTATAATAGACCTGGACGATAAAATTTTCCGCTTCCTCAATATGAAAATCAGGCGCCGCGCAGAAGGCATCGCCCGGCTCGGCTAAAAGCACCATGTGGTCATCCAGAAAGCTGTTTACGCATTCATAGAGCCGGGACGCCGTCAGCGTCCGCCCTTTTTCCGGAATAAACGGCGCTCTGCGGCGGCGTGTTTCATCCGGGTGAGAATTGACATACATGCGCGGCCTGGCTTTCCGGGACAGGGCGTGGATAAAATCTTTCAGATGCACATCATGGTAATAATGGTTGCCAATGCGGACGTCTCCATCCCCGACGTCAATGACGCGCCGGTTGTCCAGGTTCATGCTGAACAGCCCTGTGTCCAAATCCGTAACCCATACCCCCAGAGACAGCAAACAGTCCGATGATTCAACCTGCCGCCTTACGGTTTCGCGGCTCCAGTTGCCCTGATAGATTCCGATGAACTGAGGATGCATCTCCGGCAGCACACACTTGCTGCTGAGCATGGTGGAAAACGGCAGTTCGACCGTTTCCACAAGGTTCAGCACGGCCGGCCCCAGGCCGAAGCGCAACAGTTCCACGCCGGCCAGCACCACGGGATTTTCCGCCGCGTCCAGCAGTCTTGCGGTCTCTTCAACGCATTCCGCCAGGCTTTCTTTGTCGGAGATCCGCTGCAGAGGGCGTGAAACTTTCCGCGGCGGACGGCAGGCCGCGCCGGCCATATCGACCGGCAGTTCGATAAACACGGGCAGTTTGTGGATGATGGCGTTCATAATGACACGGTCGATTTCATCAGGCGCGGAATCGGCATTGGTCAGAATGACCGCATCGACGGTCACTTTTTTAAAGATTTCCAGCTGCACGTAGTAATCGGCGATAAGATGGTGCACCAGGGCGCCCGTGTCACGTCGATGCGCGGGCGGAGCGCCGCTGATAACGATCAGGGGAACGCGTTCGGCGTAAGCGCCGGCCACGGCATTCAGGATGCTTAAGCCGCCGACACCGTAGGTAACAACGGCGGCGCCGGCGCCGTTCATCCGCGCATAACCATCCGCGGCATAGCCCGCATTCAGTTCATTGCACGTTCCCACCCATTTCAGGGGGCTTGCAAGCACCTCATCGAGAAACTCAAGAACATAGTCGCCGGGCACACCGAAAAGGTGATGGATGCCGACTTCCTTCAGGCGATGCAGCAGATATTGAGAGATCGTATAACGGGACGGTTCACTGGTGGTCATCATAATACTCCTTTCTCCATTAGTGACTTTTTACGGAAACTACTCATCCCCTTTGAGCGTCCATTTTATTTCACGGCCACGGGAAAAACCGGAGGAGCCGTTGTTTTAATATACAGCCATCCCATAAAAATCATTGCCAGAACAAATATCCAGCGCAGCGGATCGTCCGGAATGAATTGGACGATATTGCCGCCGAGAAACGCACCCAGCAGAATGCCCGGAACCATACCGAAAAGCAGTCCGCCTGCCACATTTCCTAAACGATAATGTTCAATGGCCCCGGCAAGGCCTGTCGGAATCATCACCAGAAGGGAGGTTCCCTGCGCGGCATGCTGTGTCAATCCCGCAAGCAGGATCATGGCGGGAACCATCAGCGTCCCGCCCCCGACCCCCATGAGACCGGAAAGAAATCCGGTGACAGTACCCGTAACCATCAGCGCGGCAACGGACGCATAACCTGACAGCAGACCGATCTGGCCCGCCAGGAAAGGCTTGAAAAGCAACAGGGCGGAGCACAAAATCAAAAATGCGCCAAATACTCTTTTCAGTTTCCAGCCGGGAAGCCGGTGGGCAAGGCGCGCGCCTGCAGCAGCTGTGCATACAGCCGGAACGGCCAGCGCGGCGGCCGCCATCCAATCAACCTGGCCATGATATCCATAAGTAACCGCTCCGCTGATTCCCGTAAAAACCAGCACGGCCAGACTGGTGCCGTGCGCGCGGCACTGATCGAGGTTCAGCAATCCCACCAGCAGGGGAATCATGATGATCCCTCCGCCCAGACCAATCAGGCCGCCAAAGACCCCGGCGATTACGCCGATGGAAAAGCTGATACCGTGAGTCCTCATGAAAAATCAGCCAGGTTCATAAAATAATTATTCATTGACAAGCAAAAACCGCCCCCCTATACTGCGCCATCGAAAGTGAAATATTATCAGATAAACCGGTTGCCTGATAGAAAAACTTTTTTCGATGCCCGGAGTGGCTTTTATTCCATGATTTTCAATGACAGCAGGAGGAGCAAACATGAATATTGAAGAAAAGTACCAAGAAGCCGGAGAGATCATCAGCAAAGCCGGAGGAACCCCGATTCCGGTGAACGATACGCTGATCAAACTCTTAAAATATTTTATCATGGAAGACGAAGTGGATTTTATTGCTTCCTTCAAAGAGAAAAAATCCCAGACGATGGAGCAGTTAAAACTGTCCAGCGGATTGCCGGAAGAAGAAATCAGCCGGAAAGCGAAAGACCTGGCCCGCAGGGGCGTGATCTTCAGTCAACCCAACAGCAAGGGCCTCATGGTTTACCGGCTGCTGCCGCTTTTGAACGTCGGAACATTTGAATACAAATTCATGGGCAAACTGGAACGCAGTCAGCGGGATAAGGAGATATGCGACTTATTCAACAAGCTGTTCGACGACTTGCAGAACATGCTTCAGGATAACTATGATGCGATCATTCCCTTCATGATGACCCTACCCCCCGTGGACAGAACCGTGCCGGTTTTGGAAAACAAGCCGAATAACGAACCGGTGAAAATCATCCCCATCAATAAGGAACTGGAAGCGGCGGCGGACAGGATTGTACCGTCTCAAAAGGTTGAGGAACTCATTGCCAAATTTGACGAGATCGCGCTGGGGCACTGCTTCTGCCGCCATTATCAGGATATGTCCGGTTCGCCCTGCAAGCAGACGGACGACCGGGAAACCTGCTTCACATTCGGCAAATCGGCGAGATTTACATCGGAACAGGGTTTTTCCAGAATGATTACCAAGGAGGAAGCTCTGAAGGTTTTAAAGCGGGCGGAAGAAGCGGGACTTGTGCATAAAGCCTACCATCCCAATTTTGACACCAGCAAGGATGAAACCAGCATCTGCAACTGCTGCCGGTGCTGCTGCGCCAACGGCGTTGATCACATGATCGCCCCCATCGCCAACGTGACGAATTTTCTGTCCCGGGTGGATGACGACCTCTGCATCGGCTGCGGCACGTGCGTTGCGGAATGCCATACCTACGCGGCATATCTGAACGACGATGATAAAGCCCGTCGCAAGGAAGAACTCTGCATCGGCTGCGGCGTCTGCGCGCATTTCTGCCCGCAAAACGCGATCTCGATGATTCAAAGCGAAGAAAGGATCGTCAGGATACCGCCCCGAAAAAAAAAGCGCTGACCAGACATTGACTGTCAGGGTCATGAAAAGTTCTGAACGCGCCATGACCCGACGGTGCGTGTCAAGGTAATCGACTGCTTCCTCCTAACGAGCTTTATCCAATGTTGCCGGACATCCAACCTTCTGTGCGCAGCGTTTCAGATTTACAGACGAGATCGACAACTTTTGCCGGGCCATGACGATATCCGGGACCTGCCATTTTTTCTGTTCCATCAATGTGATAAATGCACGCCGATAGAGGAGCGTCACGACAACCTGGACCTTGCCGTTCCTTGGCGGATCAAAAGCATAGGTGCTGGTGTCGATGGCAAACGCCGCCAGCCGATTGTCGCTGACAATATCGGTATGGTCCCAGTAAGCGCCCGTTGGATACTCCCCCGTCCATTTATTGGCCAGAATCTTCGCATAAGCCTTGCCCGGATATCCGGCGTAATGCCCTTTATTGACATCTCCCTTGCCGCACCACTCCGGCAGCCGGGGACCGGACAGCTGCTTCAGAGCGGTGCCCCTTGCATCCCTCGCTTCCACCAGCAGAATCAGATGGCGCAGGGGAGAGTCGGTCGGTACATGATGACCGGTCTTGTCATTGTTCAGCTTTACATCAACCAGCACCCTGCCGTTCTGAATCCCGGCCTTGGCATTCATCGTGAGGGAATTCCTCAGCAACCCGGCATCTACCGTCATATTGTGATTGTGAATCGCAGCCGGATCGCGCTCGATCCCGCCCTTTCCCGGAGCAATATTGGTGAGGTTCTTGCCCTTGTAAATGGTGGGGGAGGGCATGTGGCACTCCTGGCAGGTCTTCGCCTTGCCGGATCTGGAATCGGCATAGGGGCTTTTCAGCCACTCCCCGTAAGAGTTGTAAACGACGGTATCCCAGAACATCCCAAAGTGGCAGGAAGCGCAATATCTGCTCTCCCTGAGCAGCGGAAGGTTTGTATCCCCCGCCTCGGCGTTGACATCCTCGAAGGTGCCGAAGAATAGCTGGGGCCTTTTCGGATCGCCCGTAAACGGACGTCTCACCGACATGGCCTGCACACCGGCGCGTCTCAAAGGCGGCATCCCGGTTGTCGAACTGACATGGACATCCTCCACCTTGTGGCAGAAGTCGCAGTGCGCGCCATACCTGTCCGCACCTGTCACAGAGCGAGGATCTATGGGAGTGTCAACCGAGGCGCCGGGAATGTGGCAGGCCGTGCAGTTGCCCACCGTGTCGGGAAAATCGAGCAGATAACCGGTACCATAATAAGGTTTGGAGAGATCAGGCGGCAGCGGAACCATACTGTTCACCCAGGCGCTGAATTTTCTCCCCTTTTCATAACGTGTGAGGGGACTCTGGTTGCCCTCTGTATCGGTCCCATAGTACAGGGTGAGAAAGCGGGGGTTTTGCGCGGACCGCATGTGCGCGTCCTTGAGGCTCATTTCCGTGACAGCCGGGTGGCACTCCACACAACTGCCCTTGACACTCTCCGGAGGAATCCACTCATAACGGTCGTTGTCAAAAATCTGATAGGGAACCAGCTCCAGGCGCACACCTTCTTTCGGCGCCTGGACATCTTTCAGCAGAACGCTGTAGTAACCTTTCTTCCAGGCGCTGATATTGACCGCTTTACCCGCGGTCGCAGCATGAATAACAAAACGCCCCGCCTTGTCCGTAACAACAAATTCCCCGCCGCCCTGAATCCTCACATTAACCCCGGCAACCGGGCCGTTGTGATCGACAACCGTTCCGGACAGCACAGCGGCAGATGCTTTGACAAAACCACAGCCACTGTCCGCCGGAAAACACACGGCGAGGCATAAAACGGCGAAGGCGGCGGTAACCCAGCGCCCCTCCCGGTATCTTTTCATCATCATCCTCAACTGCCTCCGCGCAGTCCTAATGGCAGACCGGAAGGTCAATCTTGTTGTTGAAATAGTCGCATTGGGTCTGCGCCTTTTCTCCATCAGGGGTCTTCCACTTCAGCTTTTCCCAGCCCGGACACCAGTCTTCTTTTCGATCCGAATATTTCCGGGGAGCAGGCCGTTTACCTGCCGCGTTCTTTCGGTCAAAGCCTGAAGGCATCCTGATCTGAAAGCCGTAGCAGCCGCCAGCCGGACATTCCGGGGCCTTGACGGACCAACTGCAAATTTTATCGGCGTCATTATCTATGCTGCTATAGGGAGATGGGTTTCTTGGGTCGTTGGCATAAACACAGTTTTTCCCGTCCCACTTGCAGAAGCTCGAAGGCCGGCAGTTTTCCTCCCTGGCGTCTTCAAAATCCTTCTTGAACTCAACGCCGGTCATATCCAGGGTTACCGTCAAGATGCCCTTTTCATAACTTTTCTTCCATCCGGCAGGCCAGCTGTCCAAAGGTCTGACATCGATGCCTCCCTGGTATTTTCCGGGATCATAATCCGGATTGACGCCGGGAATCTCCGGCTTCTTGGTGTAAATACGAATCTGTTTAATATCGATCTCATCTGCTGCGCCATCATCTTTGAAATCTTCGCCGACATAAACCTGAAAGGTCACCCGAGACGTGTCCTTGGGATATAACAGGAAGAAATCATATTTTTTCCCTGACTCAAAAAGATTGGAATTGTTGATGGATGTGTCTATGTAGTAAACCCCGTTGTTGTAAATCATGACGCTCCGCTGAGAGATGCCTCCACCCATCATGCGAGCCATCTGCTGCTGTCCCACCTCTTCATTTTCCTTGAGAAGCTGCCGGTAGATGGGAACTCCGTGACACGCTTGTTTATCACACTGTTGCATCCAAACATTGTCCCCCAGATTGACCGGAGGATTTTTTCTCGCTCCCTCGTCGGGAAAGGCGACCGCGGTTATGTAATCATAGGGCACTTGGAAGCAAGTTTGCTCTGAAAGACACTCATCGGGCTGCAGGGGGACGGAAAAAAACTTGTCGTTGTTGACCGAAATGGTATTGGCCAGGCCGCTCAGCGTGCCGTCGATGTCGTTGAGTTCCGTCTGCCGGTCAATATCCGTCCAGGTATCCTGAAAAAGAGCTGTGGGGGTGACCGGATAGGTGCAGTATTCCTCCTTCAGTTTTTTTTCCTTAACCGTATAGGTCCCCGCATGAAACAGCGGAATAATGATAAAATGGCGCAGATCCACGTTATCAAAGTAAAGGTTTTGGGAATAAAAAGCGGGGGGATAATAGAAGCCGTTAGGCTGTTTCCAGCCGATGGCGGCGTTGGGCAGCACGCACTCCTTCTTGTAGGGTTTCTCCTTGGCTCTCGGTATGCCGACCCCCCGGCCGCCTGATCCGTACATGTAATCGCTTTGGCAATTTCCGTCTTTCCCGCCATGACAGTCAATCAGCCTTTCCTTGATGTTGAGAAAGGCATTGGCTTCCTGATAGACGGGGCCGTCGTAAATATTGTAGAGACGCTGATAGACGGAAAAATTTTCCGTGGGAAAACTGATGCCCTCGTTTGGCAAAGCACAGAAATTCTTGTTTTCCACGCATTTCAAGGGACTCCCCGGACTGACAGGACCCGCGTTAGTGGCGTAAGGGTTGCCCTCCTGGGTGTGGCCGATGAAAGCGCTCTTGCGCGTCAGTGCCCAGTAGCCGTTGATCACCTGATCATAGGTGCCGCCGGAGACCATCGTCAGCCCGCCGTTTTGCACATCCGTCAAAACGCTGTCCGTCATGAGAAACCAGTTGGTGCGCAGCCAGATGGCGCTGACGTTGGTGCTTGCCCAATGGAAAGAAGACGTATAGTCCTCGATGACGGTAGCGGCGCAGTTATAGGTATTTCCCTTATCGCACGGGGCTTCGCAAACCTGCCGCATTTTACCGCAATCCTGCGTGCATCTGGTGTAATCATTCTTTTCCTTTTCACAGTATTCCGGCTTTCCTTTGTTTTTTTCCACGCACCGGGCAAATATTTCATTCAGGGGAGTACATTTTTCGTCTTCACATTCTTTTTGAACGTTGTCACAGCCCGCTATTTTCAGGTTGGCATTGAGCGGCCCCTGGGCAATCGTTACATTAGCCGTATTATTCAAGGCTCTTAATTTCTGGTCAAAGATGGGCTTCAGAAACGGCTCTTTGACGACACCGTCGCAGGCGCCCACGTTGCCGATGGTGATCAGGGAATGCATGGCGGTGGAACAGAAATTCCCCCGGAATAACTTAATGGGGGCTGAACGTGCGCCAATCGTCTGCATTCCGGAGTAATCTGCCACATCATTGTACTGGCTTTCGGAGAGAGCCCCTCTCGCCTGCGGAATCCAGTAGCAGGCCCCGCAGGTGGCGGCGCCCGCGGCCATGTTGTAATCGAAGTTGTTATAACCGTTGGCAATAAAGAAAATAGCAGGATGGACGGCATCGCCGGCATTCTGCAAAAGATCTTTTATGCTTCCCATATCGGCTAAAATACCCGGCACCTTACGGGGATTCTGGATGTTATCCACAGCTGCCCGGGCAAAGATCCCGATGTTGCCCCTCAGGGTATTATTGATTTCCGTCCCATCGGCCAGGACATACCCGTGGCCTATCGATTTATAACCGACATTTCTCTCCAGAGAAACATTGTGAGCACCTCTGAGTTCGATCCAGTGCGTCATCGACCCGTTGATTGAGCAATCGCGAACAAAGGTACCCGCAGGCGCGAGGCGCGTCAGAAAGAAGTTCACCGGCATGCGGGCCGCCCGCCCCCCCTGACCGAGTTGATAGAACTCGACACCCTGGACCTGGTACTGCTTGAATCCCTGGCGGACAATCGTGTGGCCGCCAAAGAAGCTGTCCTCCGCAAGCGGCTTGGGATAATCATCGCCTTCCGATACGATGCGGATATTCCTCGTCAGCAGCGCAACGGCCGCCCTTGTCTCCACCTCCTCAATTTTGAATCCGTCTTTTTTCAGACGGTCGGGGATATTATGTCCCGCAAGAGAATACTTTCTGCCATTGTGCGGGTATTGAAGCGGCTCCGTGAAGGTTATTTTATTGCCTTCCATCGCCTTAATGGTCAACTCCTCGGAATGCCCGGGCAGGTAGTCCGTTGTTGTCACCACGATCCTGTCGCCGGCCTGCCAGTCAACATCCCGATCCAGAGTCAGTGTCCGGGAATTATCTTTTGCGGGAATGCTGTCAGCCAGCCTGCCCCAGCTCTTGCCGGAGTTGTGAAGAAGAACAATATAGCCCCCTTCTGAGCTGATGTTCTGAGTCAACCCCTCATCAATGATGAGGTTGGTGTGAAAATCATTCTGCACCCTGGTGATGGTGATGTCCTTGATCTCCCGAATCTCGTATTTCCCGGATTTCAGGTCCTTGAAAAGCACCGGGTGTCCCTTCTGCCAATCGATCACCCGGTCAATATCAAAATGTGAAGCACCCTGGGCAAGGGGCTTATTGTAGAAAAATACCCGGGAGGGATCAACTTTCATGGGGTCCAGCGACCTGAAATCGCTCTCGTAGATGGCCCCTTTCTTTCCGAACATCCGGAGCGTCCCCCCGTAGGAAACGGCCAGTACCTTGCGTCCGAAATAACTCCCCTCGTCCCCGCCCTTGACATATTGCAAATCTGTCTTCCGGTATGCATAAAATTTGTCTTCCACATTTCCCGGCAAGGTATAGGAGTCGCTTCCGCCATCTCTCCAGCGATCCCGGGGAACTCCGCAGGTGAGGTCGAAGTTGATATTATCCGATGTCATGCAGAGGATGCCTTTTGTCATCCAGGTGATGCCTTTGTCTGTTTCGTCTTCCTTGCCATAGAGGTGGATGGTTACGGTATTTTTGCTGATCGGTTCATCTTCCGATCCAACAATCAGGCTTCCACCATTTTCCACCAGGAGTGATTTGACCCAGAAATCAATTTTGGCGTCCTTGAAGACCAGCTTTCCTTCCGCCGTCGGGATTCCGTCTTTGCCGATGGTGCCGTGGATGTTGACAAAACCGTAATGGTAAGTCCCCGCTCCAACACACTTGACTTCTCCTCCTTTGATTTCCAGCGGTCCGCCGCTGCCGCCCGGCTCAAGAGTACTGGTGCATTCGTCTGCGTAGCCGGCGTATCCCGCCACCGGGAAGAGAAAACAGGCCATGAGCAGCCCCGTCATAAAAATGGACTGTAAAATAGAATGCCGATACCTTTGCGAAATGAGCATGGAATGCCTCCTTAGTCGTTTATATCTTCTAGTCGATGTTTAGTCTGATCCTTTTTCTACTTTTTGATCTCCTTGACCGCGTCACCCGCCCCGCTGATGGCATCCGATGCGCGAACGGCGTTGTCTTTGAACTCGAAAGATTTGATTTCGCCCGATACAGGATCAAATTCCAGCCGGTGCGAATTATCCTGAAAAGCGCCGTTGGTGATCTCCACGGCGGCCAGCCGGCCGCATTGCATGAGTTCCACCCGGTTTGTCGAAACCAGGGTATCTCTGGTGATTTCCAGCTTGCAAGTGGCCGGTATCCGGTAATGCAGGCCCTCGA
>CAYOPU010000056.1:0-11958 GCA_964405915.1 uncultured Smithella sp.
TGAAAAACGACTATTCCATCGGCAAGACCAAAATATCCGTGCCGCCCACGCTGCTTTATTCGGTCATCGGCAAAATCAAAGATGTGAACAAAGCGGTGACGATGGACGCCAAGCGTCCTCAGGATCTGGTTTATATCATCGGTGAAACGCAAGACGAACTGGGCGGCTCCGAGTGGTTTGCCGAACAGGGCGCGATCGGCAACCAAGTCCCGCAGGTTGATGTAAAAAAGGCCATAAAAAAATACCGCGCCCTCCACAAGGCGATCCAGGCCGGGCTGGTCGCCTCGTGCCACGATTGTTCCGACGGCGGTCTGGGTATCGCGCTTGCCGAAACAGCGTTTGCCGGAGGCTTGGGCATGAATATCGATTTGAAGGATGTTCCCTACCGCGGGAAAAAACGCAACGACTATATTTTATTTTCCGAGACGGCCAGCCGCTTTGTCGTCACCATCCACCCGAAGGATCAGGCCAGGTTTGAAAAGATCATGGCCGGAAATGTCATCGCGGAAATCGGTTTTGTGTCAAGCGACGGGCTGTTGGAAGTGACGGGCGTGAACGGCAAATCGATTCTGAAGGAAAAAATAAACAAACTTAAAGCAGCGTGGCAAAAGCCGCTGAATTTTTAGACAGGATAGAAGACATGACGAGCAAAGCAAGAGCAATTGTTCTGACCGGCAACGGCACCAACTGTGAAATGGAAATGGCGCACGCCTGCAAACTGGCCTCGGCGGATCAAGTCGATATCGTGCACATCAGTGAATTGCTCTTCGGCGAAAAGCGTCTGTCGGATTACAACTTTTTGAATCTGCCGGGCGGCTTTCTCGACGGCGACGATCTGGGTTCGGCCAAAGCAGGCGCCAACCGCTTTCTGCACGCGCCTATTTCCGGCGCCAATGAAATGCTCATTGAAGAACTGCTCAAATTCATCAACGCGGGCGGCCTGGTTCTGGGCGTCTGCAACGGCTTTCAGCTGATGGTCAAGCTGGGATTACTGCCTGCACTGGCGGGCAACTTCACAAAACAAAGCACGACACTGACGTTTAACGATTCCGGACGGTTTGAAGACCGCTGGGTTTATCTCAAAGCCAACGCGCAAAGCCCGTGCGTGTTTACGCAAGGCATCGAGACGGCTTATTATCCCGTGCGCCACGGCGAAGGAAAGTTTGTGCCGCAGAATGAAGCCGTCCTCAAGGAAATTGAAAAGAAAAATCTGGTCGCGTTGCAGTATTGCGATGCGAACGGTTCCGTCACGATGGACTATCCCGCCAACCCCAATGGGTCGATCAATGCCATTGCCGGCCTCTGCAATGAAACGGGCCGCCTCTTCGGCCTGATGCCGCATCCCGAAGCCTTCCTGCACCGCACCAACCACCCCCGCTGGACGCGGGAAAACCTCCCGGAAGAGGGAGAAGGCCTGGCCATCTTCAAAAACGCCGTCGCCTTCATCCGCAGCAAAGCATTCTGACAAATTCGTAAAAAGCCAACCATCGTCATGCCGGTAAAAACCGGCATCCTAAAAACGTTGCCGGCGTCAAAAAATATTTGCGCATTCCGGTGATATGATGTAGTTGCCTCACCTGAAAAACAGAGAACATCAAAAATCCAACGGCAAGTCCGGGACGGTTTGCCCCCGGATTAAATCATGTTTTATCAAATCAACCTGAAGGGAAGGATATGACAACACCGATACAGCAAAAAATCAGGGATAAGAAAAGGACCGCCCGGCAGATTGCGGATATGGTCAAATCAGGAGACTGGATCAATCATGGAACCGTCGGCGGCGATTCCACCGTCTGCACCGAAGCGGTCGCAGAAAGGCTGGGCGGCGGGCCGGGCCAGCTCAAAGACATTGAATTCTGGCTGGCCGGCAATTTTTATCCCCATCCGGAACTCCAGCAGATTGATCCGGGCCAGCAGTATCACTGCGTCCATGAGCATTTCTTTTTCCCCTGGAACCGCAAGGCCCGGGAAGAAAACGGCGTCACCAGCTGGACGCCCTGGGGTTGGGCGGGCGGCATCTGGGCCCATCATTACCGGTTTGCAAACGGCGACCGGCAAAAACGCGGCATGGACTGGTGGTTTAATGCGGCAACCGAACCCGATCATCACGGCTACTTCAACATGTCCTACGGGACCAACAGCAGTCAAATCTTTCGCCAGACGGCAAAAAAAATCGTCTTTGAAGTCCGGGCCGATTATCCCTGGGCGGAAGGCGGGCGTTTTCATACCATCCACATTGACGACATTGATTACTGGGTAGAGGTGGATTGTGAAAAATACAAATGGCCGCAAATGAACGAAAAAGCCATTGTCCCGACGCCGGTCGAGCAAAAAATTGCCCGGCATATCATGACGATCATGCGCGACCGCGATGTGGTGCAACTGGGGATCGGTTCCCTGCCGTCCGCATGCGTGGCCGCCATGGCCGACGCGGGATTCAAGGATCTGGGCATCCATACCGAAATGCTCAATTACGGACTCATCAAAATGATCGAATCCGGACAGGTAACAAATGCCTATAAGAATCTGGACTGCGGGAAAAGTGTCTGGACATTTGCCTTTCCCGTCGATGTCAAGTGGTATTATGAGACCGTACACCGCAACCAGGCGCTGGCCGCTTATGATATCGATTATACGAACAACCTGGATATCCTGCGCCGGATCGACAACATGGTGGCCATCAACAATACCGTGTCCATCGATTTGCTGGGACAGATGTCCTGCTCCTTCTATGATAAACGGCCGATTTCCGGCACGGGCGGATTTTTTCAGTTTATTATTTTTGCCGCGCAGGCCAAAGGCGGCCGCGGCGTTGCGGCCATGACGTCGCGCAGCAAGCACAATACTTCGCGGATTGTTCCCTTCCTGCCCCCCGGAACGGTGGTCGATGTGCCGGCGCAGTTTGCCCAGTATGTCTGCACGGAATATGGAATTGTGAACCTGCGGGGCCTCAACGGTTATGAACGCGCCGCGGCGCTGATTTCGATTGCCCATCCGGACGACAGGAACTGGCTCACAAAAGAAGCCCGGGAAAACGGTTTGATCCCGCCGAAATTCCCCGCTGACTTCCTGCCCGGAGAAGGCGGCAACAGGCGCTATCCGTCTTATGAAGAACGGCGTAATTACAAGATGCCCATGGGTAGCGCCATCTGGGGATCCGATTGGGATCCAGTCCAGTCCGGCAAATAACGATCAGCGTGAGACGCAGGAGCAAGAACCCGACCGTGCCTCATCGAAAATCTCGTTGATAACCCGGGTATAATGATCCGGTTGGTGCGTTTTGTTGATTTTCTTCCGGACCTTTTCCCCGTTTTCAAAAAAACCGGCCATGTAGGTCCAGATTTCCTTCATCTTGTTGGTGATGTGCGCGGGGCCGGATAAGATGGCTGAATATTCGGCAAATAAATGATCATGGAAGGCCTTCATGATGTTGACTTTCTCCAAATAAGGTTTTTCCGTATGAAATTTGATCTGTTCCGCAAGGAACGGATTGCCGATCAGGCCCCGGCCGATCATCCATCGATCGACGGATCCGAACCGCTCCGAGAGGCTCTCCAGTTTTTCCAGCGCATCGATGTCCCCGTTATAGACCACCCTGTGTTTCGCAAGATGAAGGCACTGCCCGAACATATCAAGGTCAACGCCGCCTTCGTACATTTGTATGCCCGTCCGGGGATGGATGATCAGCTCCGTAAGCGGGTAACGGTTGAAAATGGGGATGAGTTCCAGCGCATCGTCAGGGTATTTTAATCCGATCCGCAGCTTGATGGATAATGCCGGTTTCAAACCGGGCATCGCTTTTTCCAGAAAAGATTCGACCCTGTCCGGATAACAAAGCATCCCCGCCCCTCTGCCCTTTTTCACCACCATGGGAAACGGACAGCCGAGGTTCCAGTTGACCGTGCCGTACCCCAGGTCATAGAGCCTGTTGGCGATCATGGTGAAGTCATCCGGTTGAGAGCCCATGATCTGCGGTATGGTGGGAATTCCGGTGTTCCGATCCGGGTAAAATTCACGAAGAAGATTATTCTCCGGTTTCATTTTCTTCGATGAGGAAATGAACGGCGCAATCGCCCGATCAACCCCCTGAAAATAAACAGGGAACAGGTTGCGATAAATTCTGTCCGTCAGCCCCTGAAGCGGCGCAAGGCAGATCATGGGTAAGCGGCTTCTTTCCGGGTGATTTTTTATGTGACCTTCTCCTGATCTTTTGCGCAATCTTATAACCCTTATACCACGGATAGACAAGACTGAATACGGCAAAAGGCGCAGGACGGCATCCGGAATTTTCCGGACCGTCAACCCCGGATGCCATAATAATGGCTTGATTAATTATTATTTAGTAATATACATGTGATTATTATTGTATTGGTTTTAAATTGGTTATATAGACCCTGCGGGATAAAGGAGCTATTTGTTTAAGAACAACAGGTGCAATAATGGAGCGGGAAAAGCAAATTCAAATACCGGATCAACATCAAAAAAACCAGGCATTTTCTATCTGTCCCAAATGTAACACGCCAAATCGCTTCATAGCCAAATTCTGCAAGGAATGCGGACGATTCATCATCAAAAAAACGTCCGGGGACACCCCATCAAAAAGCGATACAGCCCTTGCCGATAAGGACCGGACTGGCATTGCCGTTTCAGATATTCCGGATGCCGTCGGGGAGCAAAAATCTTCGAAAAAAGTTATTCCGCCGCCGGAAAAACCGGTGAAACTCGATGACGTTCAAAAAAAGAGCGAGCCTGACACGAACGAGGACCCTCTTGCAACAAGCGCAAAAGAAACCGTTTCCAAACAGATCCAGGAGGAAGAAGAGGGTTCACTGGAAACGGATCTTGAACAACTTTATAAACTCATCGATCTTGTCAGTGTAAAGCAGGAGGTTGTTCAACTCGTCAATTACCTCAAGTATGTCAAAGTGAGAAACAAAGGGACACTATCTCCTTCGGAATTAACGCTCCATTATATTTTCACGGGAAATCCCGGCACAGGCAAAACGACGGTAGCCCGCATCATTGCCAGTATTTTAAAGCATATGGGAGTCTTGTCCAAAGGGCATCTCGTTAAAAAAGACCGCGAGGGACTTGTGGGCCAATCTTTCAGTGAAACGGTTCAGAAAACGACCGCCGCGATTGACGAAGCGATGGGTGGAATTCTTTTCATTGATCAAGCATGCGCCCTGATGCAGGAAAGAGCGGACAATGATTCCGGCAAAAAGGTGATGGATATCCTTGCGAAGCGACTGGTGGAGGACCGAGGCAAATTTATTGTTATTGCCTCGGACGATAAAAATAAAATGGACCGATTGATCGACGATCCTGTGGTCGCGGCCAGATTTCGCAAGACCGTTGTCTTTGAGGATTATACACCGGATAAACTGTTTGCCATTTTTGAAAACATGATGAAATCAAAAAAAATGACCGTGACGCCGCAGTTTACGAAGAAACTCAAACAACGCCTAGACGATATCTACGCAAAACGGGATCGTAATTTTGCCAATGGACAAATCGTCAGGGATCTTTTTGAAGCAGCCCTGCGGAAGCAATCCACCCGCATCGCCGAAGAACCGGCCATCGAAGATGACGAGCGAATTCTGAATACCCTTGAAGCGGAGGACCTGCCATGATTTGTCCTTCCAAAACATGCAAATTTGAAATAGATGACGATTCAAAATTCTGCGATCAATGCGGTTCGGAAATTCTCATTTGTCCAAAATGCGGCCGTTACGGGGTGGATAAGTTCTGCGAGCAAGACGGGCAGAAACTGGAATCATTGAGGAAAAAGATACAAAGAAAAGCGGAAACTCAGCCCGTTCAGGATACGAAGCAAAAACCTGTCGTTCAAGACGAAGCCTCGCAATCGGATATTCATGAAGCACCGGCGGCGGATCAGTTGAAACTGGTGCATTCCAGCGGCAAAGAACTGATGATCAGCCATGGTGATTTGCTCGGAAAAAAAGAAGGAGCACACAAAACATTTTTATCCGGATTCAAATATATTTCCGGAAAACACGCCGTATTTTCCAATCAAAACCGACAATGGTTTATCAAAGATCTTAATTCATCCAATAAAACAAAAATTAACGGCAAGGCTATCGTGGCGGACAAGGATCAGCCGGTAAAGGCCGGAGATAAGATTACCCTCGCCGATCAGGAATTTTCGATACCATTAAAATAAAACGTTCAAGCCATTCTGATTTGCTGTAACCGTCCATTGATGCCGGGCGGCCCGCATATCCCGCGAAACTGGTCAATATTAAACCCCCATTCCCTCGCCAGATTGTCCGCCTTGTGTTCATTTTCTAAATTGTTCTTCCAATGCTTAAAATGCTTCAGATGATCATGGGCAAGTTCATGGGCGATCAGAGCCATCGCAACATCCTCGTGATATTTTTTCAATCGATGAGAATTGATCCGGATGCAGTGATCGCTGGTTACTTCCGCATCTCCGCCCGAAAACGTATTGCCTTCAATAACCGATCCAAAGGACAAATCCTGTCGAAAGCCGGAATCAATAATTGTCCTGATCGTCTTCAGTAAAAGATTTTTTAAATAATCCGATTCGATTTCAATATATTCAAAATATCTTTCAATATCCATATTCCACCTCTGTATGTTTCTGTTATAATACAAAAAACAGAGGGATAAAATTTCCCCGGGGGAATTTTAATGACAACTACAGGAACCGCAGCCACCGCCTTCGGGCAGGCTGGATGTCAACTTAAAACCTGCGCCCTGAGGCGTTGCAATAAAATCGATGTTTATCGGTTTGACCTGATTTAAAAGGTCTTTTTCAATGACAAAGGTTGTGCCACCGGCCTGAATGACTTCGTCCAGTTCATTTTGGGCCTCGTTCAGAGCCATCCCCAGAGAGGGTCCGGAACATCCCATGTTCAGGAACACGCGAATGGACGCATCCACTTTCTTATCCTTCAGAAAATCCTTGATGATTTCCAAAGCCTTGTCTGTAACGGTCAGCATTGATGATCCTCCTTTTTGATCTCAAATCCATACGTTATTTTCATGCGGAAAGACTTATTTGTTTTTCGGGTGCATGTCCAATGCATAAAAGTAATAAATTGAATCGCTGTATTACCGGCAGGCATAGTTGCCGGGAAGCATCCTGTTGCCGGTCGTCGTCTGTCCATTTCTAAAAATCCCGGTCGGCCTTGTGTAAAAGCATTCCCATCCGTCCCTACCTTCCTTTGTATCAGCAAAAGCGGCGTACACCGTTTTGATGAACGCCGCTTTTGCCAATGTTAACGTTTCGGTAACTAAAACAGATTTATAAACCGAAAAACAACATTCCAATGCCGCAAAGGAAAATTGTTCCGCCGGCCAGAGCATGACTGTATTTCTCCAGGGCTTTCAGCGGAAGGAGTTTCATACCATAAGAAGTGACAAGCACGAGAGCAAGCATAGTGAAAATAGTAACTAAACTGAAAATAATGGTCACCAACAGCAGGGCCTGATAGTTATGTTTTGCCGCTGGATACATGACAAGAGGGATCAAAGGTTCGCAGGGACCGAAGACAAAAATAGTAAAAAGAATCCAGGGCGTCAGATTTTGTTTGTCTCCGTTTTCATGAATGTGAAGATGCTCCTCATGATGGGTATGCTCATGTACATGCACATTGCCTGTGCCGTGATAATGGATATGCTGATGACGCTTATTACGAAGCGAGTATCTTATCCCCCAGACAAGATACATCAGGCCAAAAGCTGTAAATATCCATGAAATGATGTTGCCTCTCACTCCCTCAATGAATTCCAGTTGGCCAACGGCAATTCCCAGACCAACGCCGATAAATCCAAGGATAACAGAACTGCCCACATGACCGATGCCGCATAAAACGGTAAACCATGCGGTCTTCGCAAGAGACCATTTTTTTGCCTTGGAAATAACGATGAACGGCAGGTAATGATCCGGTCCCGAAAGAGTATGAATAAATGCAATGGAAATAGTTGTGATGAGTAAAAGAGATAATTCCTGCGTCATATAGATTTCCTCGTCATGCGATATTATAAGAAAAAGGGGGAGCACGATCAGGCTGGAAAAAGATACCCGGGGAAGATGGGACGTGGCATCCGTTGAACTGTTTTAAATAATGCCTGATGACAAGATAAAGCGACTGCACTTCATAGTCGCACGTCGACTGATATTTTGGCACCTTCCAGCTATTGGGTTCAGGATCATCCGTGATACCATGAGACGCTGACAACTGCAGAGCAGGTTGCACATTCAGAGCGGCAGGTGTCAGCGCGACGTCGTCGGCAGCTGCCGCAACGACAAACAACAACATCAACACCGGGAGCATTCTTTGGAAAACCTGCTTACGTCGCCATGACATTGTGAACCTGCCTCTTTGAATACTGCTTTCCCCTATAGAGAATCGTTTTTGGAAAAACAAGGATTTTTTCATGAAGCGCGGCCATGGAACATCATCCCGACCATGCCTCCCGAAACTGAATCCGTAACGGTTCTCTTCCCACGTGACCTTTGCAACATTTCGTGCGAGTCCTGTTAATATGTGCAGTGTCTCGACAATCACCCGTAAACCGTTTTCTTCCTAAAGTTTCTTTACCAGCTTGCTAGCAGGCCCCAGTGCTTTGACTTTCTCCGTCACTCCCCTGATGACCTGGGCAAATCTGTCGCCTTCGGAAGCGGAAACCCAGGTAAACATGGTTCGGTCGCCTTCCACGCCGATGTAATTCAGGAAACTCTTTAACGTCGCAAACTTGCGGCGCGCCACCAGATTTCCGGATATATAGTGGCATTCACCCGGATGATAACCGGAAACCAGAACGCCGTCGGCCCCTAACCGTCGATTGTTGCATGATCCAGGTCTTCAAACTGGCTGATCCGTACGTGACCATTTGGAAACTTAGCGACAATTTCCAAATGACCGCCCATCGCTTTGATGACCTCACGTAATGTGGAAATATACATGTTCGAACGACTTTCGAGCCTGGATACACAGGACTGTTGTGTGTTGAGAATTTTTGCCAATTGTTCTTGGCTAATCATCCGGGCCTGGCGCAGTTCCTGAAGAAGCATTTCTTGCATGAGCTGACGGTTTTCCCCCTCTGCCCGCACACGGCTCTCAGGTGATTTCTTTGCTCTTAAGGTGCTGTATAATTTTGCCATACCGATCAGTTCCCTTCCTGTTGCAATGCGTCTGTTGAGGCTTTTTCAATCCGGACGGCACAGGCCTTGAATTCAGGCGTCTGGGTCACAGTGTCATACGCATTATTGGTCAGCCAGTTGCAATTGCCTTCGCGGTAATGGAATGTCATCCAGACCATGCCCCTGGGAACCTCATCGGTTACTCTAGCCGGAACAGTGACTTTCCCGCGTCTGGATTCCACGAGAATCATTTCTCCGTCTTCTATTTTCTTTTCCCTGGCGTCGGCAATGGAAATATCCGCGGTTTCCCGTTTATAGATGGCATCCATGCCGCTTCGCCCCGTCTGTGTCCGCGTATGATACTGAGAAAGCCTGCGACCGGTACTTAAAACCAGAGGGTAATCCTTGTCGGCAATTTCCTCAGGCGGCGTCCAGTCAATGCCCTTCAGGTTACCCAAACCGCAGGTGAATTTACCATCTTTATGAACAATGGGTGTTCCGGGATGAGTCTCAGAGGGGCATGGCCATTGCAGTCCGTCTTTTTCAATCCGGTCGAAGGTTATGCCCTTGAACATCGGACACAGGACGGCCAATTCTTTGTCGCAAATGTCGCGTCCGCTCGCGGAGGGCCAATCCTGTCCCATTTTCCGGGCGAGTGCTTTAAAAATCCACCAGTTTGGTTTGGCAATGCCGGGAGCTTTTTTAATCGTTCTGACCATGCTGACGCGCCGCTCGAAGCTGGTAAAGGTTCCTTCATCTTCACACCAGGCCGCGGCAGGCAGAACCACATGGGCAAATTTGGTTGTTTCGTTGGGAAAAATATCCTGAACCACTAAAAACTCGGCAGAACTCAAACACTTTTCCGTGTGGGTGATATTGGGCTCGGCATTGGCCAGATTTTCCCCGAACACCCACAAGGCCCGTATTTTTTTGGTAACTAATCCCTCAAGCATGGCATTGATCATGATCCCCGGTTTATCGGGAAGGTTTTCAACGCCCCAGGCCTTCTCGAATTTTTCTCTGTTGGCGGGAACCGTCACACCCTGATAGCCCGCGAAAACAACTGGCAATGCGCCCATGTCGCAGGCGCCCTGCACGTTATTCTGACCGCGCAACGGATTGACGCCGCCGTATTTAACGCCCACATTGCCCAAGAGCATCTGGAGATTGGCGGTACTCATGACATTATTCGTCCCGCAGGAATGTTCCGTGATACCCAGCGTGTAAATCAGCATCGACGGTCTGGTGGCGGCCAGTTGATGGGCGATTTCGATTATTTGTTCAGCGGGCACACCGGATATTTCGGCTGCTTTTTTGGGCGGATATTTCATGACTGCTTTTTTGAGCTCTTCGAATCCGGTGCAGCATTTTGCAACGTATTGCTTGTCGTACAAATCCTCCTGAATCAGAACATTCATAATGCCGTTCAGAAATGCCACATCGGAACCGACCTTGATTTGGGCGAAGATATCGGACATTTTTGCCAGTTCGTGATACCGCGGATCGGCAACAATGAGTTTGGCGCCCTTCAGTTTTGCCTGCTTGACATAATAGGAGGCCACGGGATGTGCTTCCGTCATGTTGGTTCCGATGCAGAAGAACATCTTGGCGTCTTTAAACTCTTCAATGGAGTTGGTGCCGGCTCCCGATCCGAAAGACGCGGCAAGGCCCGCCACCGTAGGCGCGTGACAGACGCGGGCGCAATGATCGATATTGTTTGTTTTAAAAACAGCTCTGAAAAGCTTTTGCATATTGTAGGAATCTTCGTTGATACTGCGCGCGCAACTGATGCCGGCAACGGAATCAGAACCATGCTGGGCAATGATTTCCTTAAATTTTGCGGCTACCAGATCGAGGGCCTCATCCCAGGAGGCCTCGCGGAGCTCACCGTTTTTCTCGCGAATCAGCGGCGTGGTGAGTCTGTCTTGCGAGTAAATGAAATCATAGGCGAAGCGGCCTTTAACGCACAGACGGCCATAATTCGGCGCGCCATCTTCGACACCGGTAATTTTCACGATCTGCTCGCCGTTCATATGGAGCAGCTGCTGGCAGCCTGTGCCGCAGTAAGGACAGGTCGTACGGACTTTCTTTGTTTCCCAGGTTCGTCCCAGACCTTTGGCTTTCTTTTCGGTCAGGGCGCCGACCGGACAGACCTGCACGCAATGGCCGCAGAAAACGCATTCGCTGTCGTCAGCGTCATAGGGCAGGTCGCCACCGGTAACAATCTTGCTGTTCTTGCCGCGATACCCCTGCGAGATGGCCCGGTTCACGACAACTTCATTACAGGCCTGCACACAGCGTCCGCAAAGAATGCAGCGGCTGAAATCGCGAACAATGAAAGCATTCTGGTCTTCCGTCGGATAAATATCCTTTTCCGCTTTTTCACGAAATTTTAATTCGGTGATTTTATAGAAGTAGGACAAATCCTGCAGACGGCAATCGCCGTTGGCCTGGCAGGTCAGGCAATTATGATGGCCGGAGGACAACAGCAGTTCGACATTGAGTTTTCTGGCCCGATGCACCAGATCGCTCTCGGTGACGACTTCCATGCCCGGCGTGACCGGTGTGGAACAGGCGGCCATCAGGGACCGCGCGCCCTTGACCTCGACACAACATACCCGGCAGGCACCGGTAGGCGTCGCCCCCTTCAGGTAACACAGGGAGGGAATTTCGATCCCGCCATTGCGCGCCGCATCCAGTATCATTTGACCCGGTGAAAAGGGCATCTCTTTTCCATTCAAAATAAATGTATCACTCATCATGCATTCCTCCTTGTTGGCGGCGGAAAAAATTAGACCAAAAATAGCGGTGGTGGTTTTAGCACG
>CAYOPU010000057.1:0-11953 GCA_964405915.1 uncultured Smithella sp.
GGCCGTTTAAATCCAATGTCAGATGAACGCCTAACCCCGCATGATTTTCAACCGGTGCGGGATAGATCAGCCGTCCGACCCGTCCCGGTTTCACGCCGGATATACAGCAATAATCACCCTTGCAGTAATGATACTGATAACGGCTGCCGACCATGTTGGCGATGATGTCGGATGATAATCCGGCGGCGTTGACGACCACGGCGGAAGAAAAATCAGAGCCCTCGCCCTTGTCGTTTTCTGCAAATATTCGCCAGCCGTTTGCTTCCTTTTCGATGCGGGTTGCCTGTATGCGGCAGACGAAATGAGCTTTGTGATCCAGGGCCTGCTTCAAAAAATAATTCATCAGATCATGGGCGCTGATAATGCCGGTTGAAGGCGAGTAAAGCGCGGCTTCGGCCTGAACATGGGGTTCCATTTGGGCAATCTGCCGGCGGGAGAGAAGCGACAGGGAGGCGATGCCGTTTTTCCGTCCGTTTTCATAAAGCTTTTCGAGTGCGTCCCTCTCGCCTGCATGAGACGCCACAATGAGCTTGCCGGTTTTTCGGTGAGGGATGCCGTGGCGGGCGGCTGTTTCATACAGCAGCGCGTTTCCTGAAACGCACAGTTCGGCCTTGAGTGATCCTTCGGGATAATAAATCCCGGCGTGAATGACTTCGCTGTTGCGGGAGCTGATCCCGGCGCCGTGCGCCTGATTTTTTTCCAGAATAAAGACGCTTAAATCCTGTCGTGCCAGTTCGGCCGCTACTGCAAGCCCAATGACGCCGGCTCCGATGATCGTGATGTCAGCCTGTTCCATGGCTTATCCATATACTATTTTTCCGCCCCTCGCAAAAAATCTTGAGCAGAAATATTGCGGGAGTGATCGCAATAATCAAAAATTGAACTGGACATAAACATGTGATAGGAGAAAACAAGATAGGATAGTTTTACAAATCCCATGTCGCCAGGGTCCCGGGGATAATTCCACTTCCGCTTCGAACAACGCAGTACTCGTTCTTAGTGAGTGTCAATAAAATATGATGATTTCGTTTTCTTCAAAACTGCCCCATGTCGGTGTGACAATTTTCACCGTGATGTCCAGACTGGCTAACAATGCGGGCGCTATCAACCTTTCCCAGGGATTCCCCGATTTTGACGTTTCTCCGAAACTGTCTGGTCTGGTCGCAAAATACATGGCGTCGGGGAACAATCAATATGCCCCTATGCAGGGTGTCCTGTCTTTGCGGCAGCGTATTGCCGAAAAAACAAACGAGCTTTACGGCGCTTCGTATGATCCGGACACGGAAATCACCGTCACCTCCGGGGCTACGGAAGCCATTTTCTGCGCAATCACCTGTGCGGTAAATCGCGGCGACGAGGTGATTCTTTTCGAACCGGCTTATGATTCTTACGCGCCTGCCGTTCTGCTCGCCGGTGGCATCCCGGTGTATGTGCAGTTGAAATATCCGGACTACCATGTGGACTGGAATGAAGTGAAAGACGCATTGACCCGGAAAACGAGGCTTCTGATATTCAATTCACCGCACAATCCCACCGGCGCGGTGCTGGGTGCGGAGGATATGGCGGCACTCATGGATATCGTTTCCGGCACTGATATTTTTATTGTTTCCGATGAAGTCTATGAGCACATCGTGTTTGACGGCCAGCGTCATGAAAGCATGACCCGGTATCCGGAGCTGGCAGAACGAAGTTTTGTCATCAGCTCTTTCGGCAAAACATATCATGCTACGGGCTGGAAGCTGGGCTATTGCCTGGCCCCCAAACAGCTTTCCGCGGAATTGCAGAAGGTCCATCAGTATGTAACGTTCGCTTCCCATACGCCCACCCAGTTGGCCTATGCCGAGTTTCTGGATCAAAAGGAAAAATATCTGACCCTTCCGGCTTTTTATCAGAAAAAAAGAGACCTGTTTTGCTCGTTGATTAAAGATTCCCGGTTCCGGTCGCTGCCCTGCCGGGGAACCTATTTTCAGATGCTTTCCTATGAGGCCATCACGGATGAGAAAGATATTGATTTTGCCCGGAGGATGATCACGGAGTATCAAGTGGCGGCCATTCCGCCGTCTGTTTTTTACGTAGGCGGAGACGACCATAAAGTACTGCGTTTTTGCTTTGCCAAGAAGGATGAAACTTTAATTCAAGCCGCGGAGAAATTATGCAGGATCTGATCGTTACGCTGATCCAGACAGAACTCATCTGGGAAGATATACCGGCCAACCTTGCCATACTGGACGGCAGGATTGACGGCATTTCTGAAAAAACGGACATCATTATTCTGCCGGAGATGTTTTCAACAGGTTTCACGATGAACGTTGGAAAAACGGCGCAGTCCATGAACGGTTCCGCGGTTGCCTGGCTCACCGCAAAATCAAGGCAGATGCAGGCCCATATCCTGGGAAGCATGATCATTGAGGAAGACAAAAGATATTTTAACCGGCTCGTCTGGGCGACACCTGCCGGCGAAATCATGACGTACGATAAGAAGCATCTCTTCAGAATGGCCGGCGAGCACAAGGTATTTTCATCGGGAAGCCGTCATCTCACCGTGACGGTCAAAGGATGGAAGCTGCGACCCTTCATCTGCTATGATTTGCGATTCCCCGTCTGGTGCCGAAATATCGACAACTGGTATGACGCGGCGATCTACATTGCCAACTGGCCCGCCAGGCGTGCGCCTCACTGGAAGCTGTTGCTTCCGGCCAGGGCTGTTGAAAACCAGTGCTATGTGATCGGTGTGAACCGGGTGGGAAAAGACGGCAACGGCCTTGCCTACAGCGGAGATTCGTCCATCATCGATCCTGTGGGAAATATACTGTTTATGCAGGCGGATACCCCCTGCGTTCACACAGCAACGTTGCATTATGACCGGGTAAGCCAATACCGCGAAACCTTTGCCGCGTGGCAGGATGCCGACGGGGATGCGGTCTGTTTCGACGGTTCAAAGCCGGAATAAACAAGACAGGAAAAGAATCAGGAGGTTTTTTCATGATCATTACCGTTGTAAATATTGTTGTGAAATCGGAGAATGTTGATCAGTTTGTTGATGCAACCATAGAGAATCATCAACATTCGATTCGGGAAAAAGGGAATTTGCGGTTTGATGTTTTGCAGCACCGGGATAATCCGTCGGCTTTTACTTTGTATGAAGCCTATGAGTCCGACGAAGCCGCTGCCGAACATAAAAAAACGGCTCATTATTTAAAGTGGCGGGATGCCGTGGAATCTTGGATGGCCGCGCCGCGACAGGGTTTTGTCCATAACGTTGTTGCGCCTTTGGAGAAGTCCGCATGGAATCGATAAACGCTCTAAATGTCGCGGGCCTGCCCAAAATTATTTTCGGCACGGGCACATTCGCCAGGCTTCCTGAAATCATCCAGTCGTATGGCAGTCATGCGCTCATCATCACCGGCGGTGAATCGTTGAAAATGTCCGGTCGCTGGACGCCGCTGACCGGGCAGCTTAATCGGGCCGGTCAGAGATTCAAAGCCCTGTCCATCCGGGGGGAACCGACGGCGGAGGCCATCGATGCTATGGCCGCTGAATATCGCAAAATGCCCGTCAACGTTGTGGTCTCCATCGGCGGCGGCAGTGTCATCGACTGCGGCAAGGCGGTTTCGGCCATGCTTGCCGGGGAAGGTTCCGTAAAAGACTATCTGGAGGATGTGGGAACTAAAAAACCTTCCGGCGCAAAAATCCCGTTCATTGCCATCCCGACAACCGCCGGCACGGGAAGCGAGGCGACCAGGAATGCCGTCCTTTGCGACCGGAAAGAGGGCTATAAAAAATCTCTCCGGCATGATGCCTATGTGCCGGACGTCGCGCTGGTTGATCCTGCGCTGACGCTGACGCTGCCCCCACCGCTGACAGTTTCCTGCGGGCTGGATGCCGTTTCGCAATTAATTGAATCGTACACGTCAACCAGGGCAAATGATTTTACGGATTCACTGGCCTTAAAAGCGCTTTCCCTGGCGTCGGAAAGTCTGTTGCCGCTTTGCCTTGACCGCGGCAAGGATATCGCTTTGCGTGAAAAAATGTCTTATGCGGCGCTGGTTTTAGGGATAACGCTCAGCCAGGCCGGGCTTGGCGCCGTGCACGGCATCGCGGGACCGCTGGGCGGATTGTGCCCGGTGCCGCACGGCGTCGTCTGCGGGAAGCTCCTGTTTCCGGTAATGACTTTTGTGATAAAAAAGATCATTGACGAAAAGAACATTGCCGCCCAAAAACGATTTGCCGATATCGGGAGAATATTCACCGGCCATGCAGGCGATTCCGGCCAAAATGACATTTTCTATTGCAACCAATTTTTAGGTGTTCTCAGCCAGTGGACACAGACGATCAGGCTTCCGCAGCTTTCCTGTTTCGGCATGACGGCAGCCCTTATGGACAGGATCATCTCGTTTGCAGACAGTAAAAACAGTCCTGCGGCTCTTTCCCCCAAAGAGATGAAAGTTGTTTTGGAGACTGTTCGCTGATCTTTTTTTGTGATTGACAAGTTCTCTGTCTTTGATAAGGTGTCGCACGCAAGAATAATGGAGATTTTTAAATGATTGCTGTGGAAGATGCGCTTGAAACCATTCTGTCTGGATGCCGTGTACTGGGACTGGAGAAAGTGGACATTTTGACAGCGGCGGGAAGAGTGATCGGCGAAGACGTTTTTGCGCCGCGCGATGTTCCTTCCGCTCCGAATTCATCGAGGGACGGTTATGCCGTGCGGTTTGCCGACACGAAAGGCGCAAAAGCCGGGAAACCTGTTGAACTAAAGGTGATCGAAACCGTCGCCGCCGGCAGTGTTGCGAATACAACCGTCAGGCCCGGTCAGGCGGCGCGTATCATGACCGGCGCCATGATACCAAAAGGCGCGAATGCGGTGGTCAGCCGCGAAGATACAGAAGAACGGGGCAAGACGGTCCTCATCAAGATTGCGGTTTCCCAAGGACAGGATATTCGATTTTCAGGAGAAGATGTCCAAAAGGGGGAACGCGTCATTGCGGCGGGCAGCATCCTGCGGCCCGGACATATCGGTATGTTGGCCCAACTGGGCAAGGCGTTTGTAAAGGTCTATCAAAAGCCGCGTGTGGCGATCCTTTCCACCGGCGACGAACTGGTTGATATCGAAGTCGATCCGGCACCCGGTAAAATTGTCAACTCCAACAGCTATTCGCTGGCCGCCCAGGTGTCTGATTGCGGAGGCATTCCCGTCATTCTGGGCATCGGTCGCGATAACAAGGCGGAGCTCGCGGAGAAATTTCAGGTGGCACGGCGGGCCGATGTGATTCTTTCTTCCGGAGGTGTCTCGGTTGGCGACTATGATTTTGTCAAGGATGTCATGGGCGATGTCGGCAGCGTCATACATTTCTGGCGTGTGGCAATGCGTCCCGGCAAACCGCTGGCCTTCGGTTCCTTTGACGATTTGCCGCTGTTTGGCCTGCCCGGCAATCCGGTCTCCGTCATGGTTTCCTTTGAACAGTTTGTCCGTCCTTATCTGTTGAAAATGCAGGGACACACCCGCATTTTCCGTCAGACGTTCAAGGCGGTCAGCGCACAGGATATTAAAAAGAGCCCCGGGATGAAGAATCTGCTCCGCGCCGTGGTGCAAAGGGAAAAAACCCGTATCATTGCCCGTGTTACCGGCAATCAGAGTTCCGGCGTTCTGAAATCCATGGTGGTTGCCAACGCTTTTATCGTTCTGGCTGAAAATGTTTCTTCCGTAAAAAAAGGAGACGAAGTGGTTGTTCAAATGCTGGATGAAACGCTGAATAACACGGACATCCCCTGTTTTGATTAGGCGGTTTGTGTTGCAAAATAATAAATTTATGATTGAGGAAAGGAAATCTATGCGTAAACTGATGATTGCTTTATTTATGGTGCTGCTGGCTGTTCCGGCGTGGGCCGCCCCGCCTCAGACGGAAGACCAGAAGACTCTCTATGCGTTGGGGGTGATCGTGACCAGGCAACTGGCCGTTTTTGACCTGTCTGCGGAAGAGTATGAATTTGTGAAACAGGGCTTGACGGATGCGGCGGCCGGTAAAACACTGGCTGCCGAGCCGGAAGCCTTCAAGCAGAACATCAATACCCTGGCGCAAACAAGAATACAGGCTGCCGCGCAAAAGCAAAAAGATCTGTCCAAACCGTATCTGGAAAAAGCGGCTTCCGAAAAAGGCTCTCAAAAAACAGATTCCGGCTTGATTTACACGGAAATCACGGCCGGCAAAGGCGCTCAGCCGAAACCCACGGACGTTGTCAAAGCTCATTACGTGGGAACGCTGATTGACGGTAAGGAATTTGACAGCTCCGTGAAACGCGGTCAGCCTGCGGAATTTCTGTTGGGGCAGGTCATTCCCTGCTGGACGGAAGGCGTCACCATGATGAAAGTGGGGGGCAAGGCCAAACTGGTTTGTCCTTCCGATCTTGCTTACGGCGACCAGGGAAGACCTCCTGTTATTCCCGGCGGCGCAACGCTGGTTTTTGAAGTTGAACTGCTGGAAGTAAAAGCTCCCGCGGCTCCCGCCACGACTGCGCCGGCAATCACAGCGCCTGCGAAGCCCAAGGTGAATAAAAAGAAGAAATAGGTTGTGGGATTAATGACGATGGCCTGTCTGCGTCATTTCCGGCGACCTGTTATGTCAGTTTGACTGGGCTCTTGTCACACGGCCAAGAACCATTACTAACTTAATTGAGATAAAGAAAGGATTGTTATGCGTAAATTGATTGTTGTCGTTTTGATAGCTCTTATAGCCGTTTGGGGTTGCTCCCAGACATCGACGCCCGCCCCGAAAACGGAAGACCAGAAGGCCTTCTATGCGCTGGGTGTTCAGCTCAACAAACAACTGTCCATGCTGGATATGTCCGCCGAAGAGTTGAAACTGCTTCAGAAGGGCATGTCTGACGCAGCCGCCGGCAACAAATTGGAAGCGGAGCCAGAAGCTCACATGCAGAAATTTAGTGAATTGGCCCAGGCCCGCATGGCCAGAACGACGGAAAAACAAAAAGCGCAGGCCAAACCGTTTTTAGAAAAAGCCGCTCTGGAAAAAGGCGCAAAAAAGACAGCTTCCGGCTTGATTTATACGGAAATCAAGGCCGGTACGGGCGCTCAGCCCAAACCCACGGATGTGGTCAAGGTTCATTATGTCGGCAAGCTGATCGACGGCAAGGAATTCGACAACTCCGTCAAGCGTGGTCAACCCGTGGAATTGCCGCTGGGTCAGATCCTTCCCTGCTGGACGGAAGGCGTCACCATGATGAAAATTGGCGGCAAATCGAAGCTTGTTTGCCCGTCGGATATTGCGTACGGCGACAGGGGTCGTCCGCCCGTTATTCCCGGCGGTGCAACACTGATCTTTGAAGTGGAATTGCTGGATGCCAAAGCCGGTCAGGCGGGTCCCTCCATGCCCATGCCTCCCGGGATGCCCGGACCGAAACCCAATGCAGCAAAATAGGCTCCAATAAACGAGGGTTTCAATGATTGCAGTCTGAAGGGGCGGGTGACAAACCCGCCCCTGTTTTATGATGAAATGTTATATGCTATCCGGGTTCATTACAGGCGAAGCGCCTTTTTACCGATGCCTGTTTCCACACAGAACGCCTCAGTTCATTTTTCTGCCGGGGCAGCCGGGGCAGGGTGATGAATTCTTGCTTGCAAAAACAAAACCCCTCGAAGAAGAATATTTCTTACGAGGGGTTAACGAGATCCGCCTATGCCGTCTTGTCTTTTAATCTGGAGTCCATCATTTGAATACTTGGTCTTTCAGGGGTGATTATCACCATAAAGACCCTGTGATTTCTTTTTTGTTAACATCCAGTAGTATAGACTCAATACGCACATCGCAGAATCCCGACTTTTTTCCGCATATCTTTCAAAGAACTTAACTTAAAAAGAGCGCTGCAATGCATGTTCATCTTTAAGCTGTAGTCAGCTTATTAAAATGCTCTTTTTCGACAGTCCATGATCCCTGTCAATATTCGCAATAATTTTTTTTACCTCCAAGTGAAATAATGTAACCTTCTTTTAAACCTCAGATACACAATTTAACTCGTGCATTGCAGCACCCTGATTGCCTTGCTATTAATGTATGGATGTTCATGGTAATGTCAATGGGCGCAGGGTTAAAATGAATGATAAATTTTACTTTCCGGTCGACGATAAACAAGCGCAAACGCTCATCGCCATCCATTGCATTTTAAAACCCGCCTTGATTACTATTCGATTTTATTGATATACGGCAATAAAATGTTTTCCCAGATGACATATCCTTCATCATTCAAATGGAGACCATCAATTGAATATTTCGGTAATAATTTATCATGGTCTGACAGTTGCCCGTTTAAATCAATAAAAGGAACAGATAACAATTTACACTGTTCCCTTAAATAATTGTTCAGGATATCAACTTTTTTATTAGTTTCTTTAAAGTTCACACCATGTGGGTTCCTATTCATCCGCAATGTTGACAGAACAAATAATTGAACATGACTTTTTAATATTTTGTCTATTATTTTTGAATAGTTTGTTTTGATAGCATTCATACTGGTATTTCCATTGATGTCGTTTATACCTATCATGATAAAAATACATTTAGGTTTCTGGTTCAAGGTAAAATCCAACCTGTTCAATACCCCATGTGTTGTATCATAACCCATACCTAAATTCAGGATACCATGCCTGTCTAACCATTCACAACGTTCTGTAATTGAATCTCCGATAAATACAATCTTGTTCTTATAGTCATATTTTCCAAATATTTTATTCTTTTCAATATCATGAGGAGAAAATATCGGTGTCGGTGCTGAGATAAGTATGCGATTGTATATTCTTACGGGATAATGCTCTCTAAAAAAGATTACCCCGAATAAGACAGCAAATACAATGGCTGATATTTTCCAAATATTTTGCAATGATAATCCTCCCGATGATCGATCCGTGTGCGCCGTTTACACCATTTTCACATTCAGATAATGATTTACCCGTCACTCTTTACTTTTTTTTTAAACCAGTTTCTTCATTACATACGCCCAAATCAGGCCGATATATTCATGCATGGTATCCTCCGTCTTCTGAATGGAAACGGGACTGGGAAAGAATCTTCTGGGATCGTTTTTTGGCCGCATAACCGGCATGAAATTGGTGGGTGCGGCGATCGGGTTCATACCGAATTTACGAAAAAGGACCATACTTCTGTGCATGTGGATGGCTGAGGTTACGAGAATGAACCGTTTAGGCCCAAGGATGTTTGAGATTAACTTTGCCTGATCGTCGGTATCCAGGGATTTATCCTCCTTGATGATGTTATTTTCACTCACGCCCATCAACACGGCAGTTTTCGCCAGCGTTTCACTCTCTGGCAAGGATTGAAACACTACCCCGCCAGAAAGGATGAGCCTGGAACCAGGAAGCATCCGGTGGAGTCTTACCCCTTCCAGGAGGCGTGTCAGGGATGTCTGGCTAAGCTGGCTGGAAAGGGGCAGGCGCGGATGAGACTGACTGCCTCCTCCTAAGACAACTATCCATTGAATGTCTTGAGAATGATTAATATTTTTTACATCAAGCAGAGGGGGGTAAAGATTTTCGAGCGATACGGCAAGTTGATCGTTCTGCAATCCGTAACTTGCCAACAAAAGCAGGATCGTTCCAAGGGTAAGGAGAATTTTACCAAGATTTTTTTTTCTGGTCAGCAATAGAAATATCAAACCGGAAACCATCAAGACTGCTACAATGGACAAGGGTAAAAAAAAGCAGGAAATAATTTTTTTTAACAAAAAAAGCTCTTCGGTCATTTGTTCACCATGTTTTATCTGGTTGCCATCTGTTTTCTCGGCGCCAAAAGATTTCAATTATTAACGCTTGTCACGTTGCATAGTTTTCAGTATTCGTCAATTAACTATAAATGCAGGCATGACCAAGGTCCATAGCCTCCATGACCACGTTCGATGAATGACTGCCAACTGCAAGATACGGCTTGTCGGCAGTCAATACGGCGATTGTGGTCCCGAACGCTCCAAGCGCCACGATAGGCTTGTCAACGTACTTCTGGTACGAAACCGGCCACGCATGAGGATGATATGGCTCTGAAAAGCAGAGAATGTTGCCGACAAACCCGGCAAGGGAGCCATTGGGAAGGGATATAATCCCTTTAATCCCCACGAATAACCGCCCCATCATCAAACACGCCCAATATGCCATATTCTTTAACATTTCCGGACTCTCTAACCTCATCAACAAAAGGCGTATTTTCCAAAGTGGCTTTAACTTTTGGCAGTAGTTTCAATCTTCGTTTAACATTATTGTCCGATATTTTTCGCTCATCTGCCCTGTCACCAGTAAGATGACCCCAACCTTTTTCATCAAATATTATAGGTTCCCCGTTAAAGGCACGGCATGAAACTGGGTTGTTAGACAAATCGTCATAATATACTCTGGCTGTCTGTTTTGCATTATTAACATCAACGGCCTTGTGGTCGTAAAGATCAGCCATATCAAGAGGCTCCAACATGGACGCAACGGCTACACCACGCCCTATTTTTGTACCTGCAGGTCAAAGAAAAAGGACACGGCCGGACAGCATGGATATTACGGGCGACACTGGCAGCGGCTTATAATTGTGCCCGACGTTCACCGTTTGATGCTGGACTACCTTCTGAATTTATCTCTTTTCAAATATCCACAAATCCGGTTGAACCTATTCCGGCAATCGCTGTTAATGCCGGTCAGCGTGTCCTAACAGAGGATGAGCTTAAAACCTTCATAACGGCTTTAGGCGACACACCGCTTGACCTAGTTATCAAGGTTGCCCTCTTTTCCGGCGGACAGCGTATGGCGCAATTATTGAGGGCAGAGGCTATTCACTGGGACGTTCAGAACAGAACCCTGCTGCTTTACGATGGCAAGGGGAAACGTCGCAATCCACGGGAGCACCTTCTTCCTTTGCAAGGGATGGCTGCGGGGATCATCGACGGCATCATGGAGAAACACCCGGCGAAGTGGATATTCTCAAACAATGGCGGCAAGACACGGATCCACGAAGCTAACACAGGCAAGCGGATCAGCGATATCATCGCGGATAAGAAAATGACTGACTTCAATTATCGGGATATCCGCCGGACTTGTGCAACCATGATGGCAAGTTTAGGCGTGAACAAGGACACCCGGGCGCAGCTACTTAGCCACGGCATAAGTGGCGTTCAGGTTGTTCATTACGACCGCCATGATTATCTGAATGAAAAGCGGGCGGCATTGGCAAAATGGGAACACCACTTAATTGAAATCATTTCCGGCGTCGTAACTCATCAGGAGTGTATATTTTGGGAATGCAGGATTGCCAAATACCTTCAGCGGGGTCATCCATACAGCACCCCACATCTTGTGGTAAAATATTCTTGACACACAAGACCACGCTTAATATACTCCGGCCCACAAAAAGGAAGTTCTTATCAATTCAATTTTATCAATCAATAATAATTTACTCGACCGATAAAGGCCTGCTGGTTTGCTCGCTGGCCATGGATGTTTACGGCGGATACGGCTATTGCTCGGAATACCCCGTCGAGCAGTTCATGCGCGATGAAAAAATCGCCTGCATCTATGAAGGCACCAACGGCATTCAGTCGCTGGATTTTGTCGGACGCAAACTGGGGCAGCGCAAGGGCGCCAACGTCATGAATATGGCAGGCCTTGTTCAGCAATGTGTCGCCAAATACAAAAACAATCCCGAACTGGGCAAAGCAGCGGCCACGCTGGAAGAAGCAGCCAATGCCTGTTTTGAAGTCGCCATGTTCTTTGCCGCAGCCGGTAAAGGTGGCGATTTCATTGCTCCCATTTACAACGCCAACAAATATCTGGATATGTTCGGCGATATGGTTGTCGGCTATCTCCTTTTGGAAGGCGCCGGAATTGCACAGCAAAAATTAGAAGCCATGTACGAAGAAAAAGGTCTGACCACCATCGGCAAAAAGAAGGGTCTCC
>CAYOPU010000058.1:0-11909 GCA_964405915.1 uncultured Smithella sp.
TTTCAAATTTCCTCCTTTCGGCTCTAAAGCCCCTGACGATATTCAGGAGCAAGGGGAGTCCCTATTAAATTTTGTTGGCGTTTTCTACCCCAGTCGCTGTAAAAAATCAAGGATTAAGTTGAAGTGAAGTTTATATCTTTGCTTTGCCCCCCGGTCAGCGGGTTTTTCCACCCGTGATCCCGGACAGTTCCCGGCGCAGTTCCGCAAGCTCTTCTTCAAGCATGAGGTTTCTCTGGCGCAGACGGTTGGCATCGGTGAGATAACGGTGTTTGATGTCGTCATAATACGAACAGCGGTTGCGTCCGTCTTCTTTGCTGATGTACAGCGCCTTGTCGGCCCGGTCGATGGCATCCATAACGGCGCTCATACTGACCTCAAATTCAGCAACCCCCGCAGAAACCGTGATCGCATGGTCAATGCCCTCGTCGGCAAAAGATGTTGCTTCAATGTTTTTCAGCAGGTCTTCCATGATATCGAGCACCGCCTGTTTTTCATAGCCGTAAAACACCGCGCAGAATTCCTCTCCGCCATAGCGGTAGGCATACGGCACTCCGTCACGGATGAGCTGGGCAATTTTTTTAAGAACTTTATCGCCGACGGGATGGCCGTAAGTGTCGTTCAAGGTCTTGAACTTATCAATGTCGATCATTGCGACAAACAGTTTTTTCTGCCCGGTTTTGAACTGCATGAAGAGCCGTCCCATCTGCTCATTGAGCTTGCGCTTATTGTACAGTTGGGTGAGATCATCCGTATAGACCTTGGCGGCAAGAAGCCGGTTTTGATTGGCGTCAATAATGCGGGCGGCAACCGGCATGATAAAGTCAACTTTTTTGATCCAGATATCCCGGTCGAAATCCTGTGTTTTTGTGCACAGGATGCGGCAGTGGCCGATCTGCCGGCCTTCCACGGTCAGCGGAATCTCATAGATGGTTTCCTGCACCTCCTGAAAGTTCGGCGCATCAAGGGTATGCGGCAGATCAGGATTTTCCCCCGGCTGTTTGTTATAGATAAAAATTTTTCCGTCGGTATTCAGATTCGTGGTCAGAAATTTGTCGTCGTCGAACAGATACACTTCGATGTGCCTGGCGTCCAGAAAATTGATGATCCTGCTCATCGCCTTCTCAAAAGGATCAAGCTGTATGTCAACCAGCCACTGAATGTGTTTCATGCTCTGCTCGAACAGTTCGAGCTCCTGCAAGTTGGCTATCTGGGATTCAGCCATCTCCCGCTGCACAAACAGGAGGCGGTCTATCTCTTTCAGGCTATCCTGCGCGGTTTTCAGCGCATAATCATATTGTTCCAGAAAAACGGCAATTTTTTGATACGCCTGCCGGAGGCGGTTGCGGTTCTTGAAGATTGTGCCGAGTTTGCCGGGTTCAAGAGCGTCGATCATCTCGACGCCGAGTTTTTCCCGTATCATGGCGATATATTTATGCGGAATCTTCTGCGTGTCCTCAAAGGAAATTTGAGTTGCGAACCGGCGCAGCTGCGTCTGGAAATCGCTTAAGGCGGCGGGGTCAAGCCTGGCGGCGTTCGATCTTGTTTCGATATCCTCAAGGATCTCCTGGACGATGGCGCGGGCATTATCCAATTTATTTTTCATTTTCCGATTTTCCAAACCCTCAGCGTTTATGTGTTAAACAAGCTGGACGATGTGTTCCGAACTTCCCAACAGGTAAGGCAACGTCTAACAAGATATCATATGATTGTAAAGAAAGAGTTTGTCAATTTCCTGTTTCGGCGGCAAGTTCCTGGAGATAAATTCAGGAGGCAATAATCAACAGACTTGTTAAAACAGAGAATGCCTGGATCATGTGCCGTTTTCATCAGGAAGAAATCTTATCCTTCAATTCATCGACAACGTTCCTGAACATTTCCCGGTTCTTGTCATTCAATTCCGAGAGGATGAGGTGAGCGTCGTAAAGCGTTTTGGCCAGGTGAGACTGATCGGCGGCACAGGTATTGATCTGATCGGCATCGCCGGCAGGCGTCGGATTGGCATTGCAGATATTGAATATGGAGTAGAAGCCGACACCGTCAAGGATCTGATTAATATCCTCATCGGTGGAAAAGATGGTAACTTTCTCGCCGGAACGGCGGCGCTTGTAGATGGCAATTTTTGCCAGAAGTCCAAGACAGGTGCTGTCGATCATCCTCGTTTCCGTAAGATCAATCAGGATATCGCTGAAATCCTCCCGGGCAAAGAGGCGCGTCAGAAAGTCGTCGAAGGAACACCCCAGAAGATAGCGAACTTCCCCGGTCAGCTTGATGACGCAGGTGTCCCGGTGTTTGGTATAGTAAACGGCTCCCGTTTCCATGATCAGGGTCTCCGGTTGATGAGCAGCATGGCGATATCATCGGGCAGACTGTCTGCCTTTCCCAGATGAAGCCGGCTGGTCAGCTCTGCTATTGTCAAATCTTCGCCCATCGGCAGCGTCAGGAGATGGGCTTGCTTTTCGCTGAGTGTCCCGTGAGGGAGGATCTCCAGCACGCCGTCTGAAAACAGGAAAAGATTAAAGTGATCCGGAAGGGTGATGGTGTGGGCCGTGTATTCGGCCTCTTCGAACAGACCGACCGGCAACCCGTTGCTTTCAATGAAGAACGGCTGATTCCCGTCACTCAGGATCGGACACGGGAATTGACCGCCGTTGCAATACTCCAGTGTGTTTTCCTTTGCATTCAGGATGCCGTAAAACATCGTCAGGTACTTGTCCAGGTCTTCGAGCAGCAGGACACGGTTCAGGTTCCACAATGTTTTTTCGGGCTTCAGGATGTCCATGCTGTTGTCCCGGCCTTTGATATATTTCTCAACATAGCGGTGCATGTGGCTGCGCAGGAGAATGGTGACCAGGGCGGAAGATACGCCGTGCCCCGACACATCCGCAATGAAAAAACCGAAGTGATCGGCGTCGAGGGTAAAATGGTCGACAAAATCACCACTCAGGTATCGGGAAGGGTAAAGGGCCCAGTTGAAACGGTAACTCCCGCGCACCTGGTTATTATCGGGGAGCAGATGGAACTGCATCTTCCTGGCGGCTACTTCATCCTCCTCCAGTTTGCGCAGGCTTTCCGTGAGCTGCACGTTGACTTTTTCCAGATGATCGCGGTGTTCCCGGTTTTCCCGGAGGAGCTTGGCCCTTTCCAGTGCCCGCTCTACGGCATGTTCGATGACGCTGATGCTCTGGAAGGGTTTGGTCAGGTAATCCCATGCCCCCAGTTTGACGGCTTCGATAGCGTCGTTGATGCCGCCCATGCCGGTCACGAGGATGACAGGCATTTCCGGAAACTCCTTTGACAACGTTTCCAGGACCTGTAATCCATCCACCTCGGGCATGCGCAGGTCCGACAGGACGAGATCGGGAAGCTCCCGGCGGCACGTCTCAATGCCGACGCGCCCATTTTCGGCCTGGATAACATTGTATCCCAGAATTTCCAGGTATTCTGCAATTAACTGCCGTACCATGTCTTCATCATCGATCGTTAATATCTTGATGGGCGCCGCCATAAAAATGAACTCCGGTATCGCACGCTCGTGATCTCAGAGATGAACACGATGTGAATAGCCTATTTAAAATATTTCTTTGTTGTGGAAAGTATAGGAAACACATTCCAGCCTGTCAATAAAATATTGACGGTTTGACGCTATTTTCCTATGTGCATGCGGGCTGTCTTGACGGCGATTTCTTTGTCTTTGGTGAACAGCCACCATTGCGGTTTGGTCGTATGCGGGCCGGCTTCTTTTTCGCGTCCCCGGCAATAGTACCAGCGGCCGTATCGTTCGACCGTGGCAAAGGGATGATTGCCGGCGCACAAAATGCCGCATGTTCGAATTTCCTCAAAGAAAATTGTTTCATCCGGATCTTCCTCGCCGGCCATATCCGCGGGCAGGGCAAGATGGGACACATCGACGCCCTGGGCTTCTTTTTGATCCAGCCATTCTGACATGCTCATGGTTTTTTCTCCTTTTCCGGGATGTCATCCTGCGCGTCCGGCAGGTGGCATCCGTCCTGGTGGCATTCGTTGATTTCCTTGCGGACAAAAAGCGTACAGTCCGTTTCTTCGGAAGCGTAATAAACATCTACGGCAGGCATGCGCATGGTTTTAAAGCCCAGCGCCCGGCATCCGTAGGGAAGCCTTGCTTCATCCGTAATGTGGAAGTGCCCGCAGAAAAAACAATTGATCAGCGTGCCTTCATGTTCTTTTTTGTCTGTCATGAAACAACTCCGAAATAATACAGGTAACAGGTAAGGGGTAAGGGGTAAGGGGTAAGGGGCGATGCATAATGTTCTTCGGCCTATGACCCATGACCTCTTACCTATTACCTTTTTCTATCTATCCTTCCGTCAGCTTTTCCAGTTGCAAGGGATTTGCCATCTGCCGGTTGGCTTCCTCCAGTTTTTCCTGCGCGGCATATACCGCAACGGTCTGTGATGCGGCGGATTTGGCGAAATATCCGGCAAGTGCGTCCCTGACTTTTTCCGGTGTTGCCGCAAATATCCGGTCCCGGAAGGCTTGACGCATGCCGTCGGTGACTCCGACAAAATGGCGGATCATGGCCAGGTAACCGCGTCCCGACGGATCAAGGGGCTTGTCCAGCGCACTCAGCGTGCTGATGATCGCCTTTTCCATATCGTCAGCGCTCATCTCATTTTCGGAATAAAATTTCCGCGCTTCCCGAAAGACGTTCAGCGTTTCGGCGATATGCGGATCGCGATAGGACAGAAACGCGAATATCCCCAGGGTTGCGTCAAATGACGACATGCCGCCGTATGCGCCGCCCTGAACCCGGATGCGCTGATAGAGGTAACTGTTGGAAAGCTCGCGTGACGCCAGCATGAGCAGTGCGGCAGACGGGTCGTTATACGCGGGCGCTCTCAGCGCGCAGGCCACATAAGATACCTGTGTGGGAACGGCAATGCCCGCATGGACGGGCGCAAGCGAAGGTTGACCCGGCCTCTCTGTGCGGCGGCCTGGCGGCAGTTTGGCAAGAAGACGGCCGATATGTTCCCGGGCCAGCGTCAAGCCGTCGGCTGCGGCGGTAAGGTTGATGGTCAGGTTGTCTTTATGAAAGATGAGCGCTTTTAATTGCGCCAGCTTTTCACGCAGGTTCATTTTTAACGAATCGAAATCCCCCGACTGCTGCTGAACAAAGCGCAGCTGGGTTCGGCCGTGCCATTGTTCATCGCGATACGCGGGCAGGGTCAGCGCCGCACCTGCCGCCCGTTTGGCGAAGATGTGACCGGACGGTACAATGGCGGATTGCAGACCGTTTTTTCGCTCGGCGATGAGATCCCGCATTCTTGCTTCCTGGTCCAAATCGCCCGCGCAAAGGATGTCGCAAACGATGTTGATCGCTTCCGGAAAAGTGCGGTAGAGCGTTTTGAAGGAAAAAATCATTTTCTGCCAGGTATCACTGGCGTCCGCCGAAAATCCGGTGGTCAAATCGTAGCCGAATCCGCCCATATTAAGCGCGATGCGCTTGGACATTTCATCATACGTCAAACCGGCCGCGCCCATGCCGGTCATGGTTTTGCCCAAAAGCGGCAGGTAAGGCTGAAGGTCTTCGGGAACGTGGGCAATGTCAAAAGCCAGATCAACGTAGGCAATACCGTTGGTGAAAAGGTCATGTTCCAGAGTTGCCACCGAGTCGATTGAACTGTGTTTCGTGGGAATAGTTTCCACCTGTTTGGGAATGTCATCCAGACTTAATTTAGGCAGCGTTGCCGCGGCTTCGGATGAATCGGTTTCAGACTGATAAACTTTCAGTCCGGCGGCCTGTTCGTCGATCTGCCGCAGTTGATCTTTCGTAAAACCGGCTTTCAGGGCGGCCATTTTTTCTTTTAACCGGGCTTCGCCCTTTTGACTGAAGCCGGGATCAGGTTCCATCACCGCCAGCAGGCGATGCGGATTGTCCACCAGCCACTTTTGGGTCAACTGCTGAAATATTTCAGGATCGTCCGTCCAGCGTTTGCGGATACTGTCAATGGCGCGCGAAAAGTCCAGACCGATCAGGGGATCGCCGTCATAGAGCCAGGTTTGAAAAACGTTGCCCATCAGCGTAATGCCATAGGGGTAGGACCCGCGGGAAATTTCCTTACCGTGGAATTCAACCTGATGCAGAATGCCCTCAATCAGTTCCCGGTCAAATCCTTCCCGCACGATCTTTTGCAGTGTGGCGTCAATGAGCTTTTCAATTTTTTCCACATCGGCGCTTTGCGCGTTGCGCAGACCGGCGCAAAACATCAACTGTTTCAGATCGGATTCCATTCCTGAAACCGGCGACATGTCTTCCCCCAGCCCGGAATCGATCAGCGCCTGGCGTAGCGGGGCGGCCGCGCTGCCCACCAGCAGTCCGGAGAGGATTTCCAAAAGCAACGCCGTTTCAAAATCTTTATTTTCTGCCAGCATCCATGCCAGATTGACCATGGTTTTATTTTCAAGCGTTTCGTCCTGATCCACGGGATAGACGCCGGAAACCCGCCGGGGAGCGGAAAAAAACGGTTGGCTTTTAATGGACGAATCGACCTCCACCCGCTCGAATCCGGCCAGCATTTCCGCCAGAAATTCCAGATGATCGGCGGTCGGAATATCGCCGTATAAAAAGAAGCGCGCGTTGGTCGGCGAGTAATATTTGCGGTGAAAGTCCCGAAACTGTTCGTAGGTGAGGGAAGGGATGACCTCCGGATCGCCGCCGGAATCCAGCGCATAGACGGTATCGGGGTAGAGATTTTCCTGAATGTCTTTGTACATCAGAGAATCCGGCGAAGAGTATGCCCCCTTCATTTCATTATAGACAATGCCGGAAATCACCAGGTCGCTTTCGATGTTGCCGGGCGCGGCAAATTCCAGATGATGGCCTTCCTGTAAAAAGGTTTCCCGGAGCATGCGCGGGTGCAGAACCAGATCCGTATAAACGCGGGCCAGGTTGAAGAAGTCCGCCTTGATCTGGCTGGCCACCGGATACACAGTCTTGTCCGGATACGTAAACGCATTGATAAAGGTCTGCATGGTAGATCGCATCAATTCCTTGAAAGCATCTTTGAGCGGATATTTCTCTGATCCCGCCAGAACGGAATGCTCCAGAATATGGGGCAGGCCCGTGGAATCCGCGGGCGGCGTGCGAAAACCGATCGCGTATAAATTTTCACGATCAAAAGCGTGCAGGTGCAGAACTTTCGCGCCGGTTTTTTGATGCTCTATTTCATAGGCCGTGAGGCGCACGGCCGGAATGGATTCTACCCGTAATATTTTAAAACCGTTGAATACATCGCCGGCTTTCATGGTCGGCTGTGGAACGTTGGATGATGTCATGGATGCGATACTCCTTATCGAAAATGGTGCTTTTTCTATGGTGTTTTTACTCCGGACAGGTCTGAATCAGAACCCGGCGGTTTTGCGCCTGTCCTTCGGGCGTCTCGTTGTCGGCAACGGGCAGGGAAGGGCCTGCTCCCCTGACGATGATGCGCTGCTCGTCAATTTGATATTTTTCAACAAGATAATTTTTAACGCTTTCGGCGCGCAGCCTGGACAATAGCATATTGTAGGTATCCGAACCGACATTATCCGTGTGACCGGTAATCTTCAGTCTGGCCCGGGGATGTTTCAGCAGATACTCCCGCATGGGCTGCATTCTGCCGTCGCTGATTTCATTGATTTCCATAGAGTTCGTTTCAAATTCAACGCTGATATGGATGCAGTCGGGTTGATTGAAGTCCTCGGCAGCCGGGGTTTCGCCTGACGTTCTGGAAAACGATTTTCGGTTGGGCGCGGAGATCACAGGGGTGCGGGCGGCTATTTTTTCCCTGGCGGTTGCCGTTGCCGCAACTTCTTTTGTGTCGCTGCTGAAGAAGATTTCACCGATCATGCCTTCGGCGGGTGTCCGGGTCCTCTGGGTGTTGATATGCAACTGCAAGCCGGTGGTAACGCCCAGTGGTTCACCGCCGTTGATATCGCTGAAGAGTCTTTTGTAGTCTTCATAAATATTGCGGCGTTCCGTGTACCACTGGCCTGTCTTGTCCGTTTTATTTCTCAAAACGACATATCGCAGTTTATTACCGCCGACTTGCGTGCTGCGACCGCTCCAGCCTTTGGGCGCTTCGTTGTCCCAGATATAACCGACAACCGGCGTGTTCAGGACGGCCGGAAATCCCGTTTCCTTAAAAGCGATATAAACCTGCAGGGCCTGATCATCGAACGCTTTTTTGCGGACGTCGCCGCCGACAGGCAGTTTATCAACTTTCCAGCGCCATGAAATAATCGGGAAATCTTTTACGTTGACCCGTGACGAGGTGCGGATGCCAAAAGAAGAGTTGCCGTGCGACAGCAAATGCAGATAATAGTTTTCTCCGTATTTTTCCATTTTTAAAGACGGCGCGCCGATTTTATTTTCCAGTGCCCAGCCGGCGGGCGCTCCGCCCGGCAGATTCCCGGACCGGAATTTGGTGACCGGAATGACGGACGCGTCAGCATTGACCGGGATGGAGAAGACAAAGAACAGCAACAGCGGAAAAACAAGCGATATCATCCTACCCATTGTGACCGGCCAGCTTCCGTGCGCGCAGCGCCATGATTTCCGTGCGGGTGAGAACAGACTGCACCTGCTCGACATGTTGAAGAATATTTTCCCGTCCGCCTTCTTCGCGATCAATCAGCGTAATGACGCGATCAATGACCAGCCCGGCCCTGCGGGCCTCTCCAATGGCGGTAATGGTGGAGCCGCCCGTGGTGATGACATCGTCAATAATCGCCACGATTTCACCGGGCTGGAGATCGCCTTCGATGGGGCTTTTCGTTCCGTGATTTTTCACATCTTTGCGCACGATGAATGATTTGACGGGCCTGCCCAGTTGCCAGGAGATGACGGCAAGCGCATTGGCAATCGGGTCGGCGCCCAGCGTGAGGCCTCCCGCCGCCGTGACAGCGCTGTTTTTAAGCATATCAAAAATGATTTCGCCGATCAGATTCATGCCTTCCGGATCAAGCGTGGTGGGTTTACAGTTAAAATAAAAATTGCTCTGACGGCCCGAGGCCAGCGTGAAAGGCGGGTTGTCGCTGTATTTAAAGGAACGAACCAGAATGATTTCACCGAGGCGCTCCTTTTTCTTGTCAATGGTCATGTTGCTATTTCCTCCTGTTGAGATTAATCATGATTGAGAGTGACGATCGCTGATCATAAATTTAATGGGCAGTTCCGCCCAGGTTTTATAGGGCACACCCGACTTTTTAGCCGGTTCGAATTTCCAGGTCTTGACGGCGCTTACCGCGGTTTGATCCAGAATGGCATATCCGGATGATTTGCTGATGACGGTTCTGCCCACGCGTCCATCGGTGAGAATTTCAGCCTGAACGAATACGACGCCCTCGTAGCCGTTTTGTCTAGCCATGGCAGGATAACCGGGCGGCGGATTTTCCCGATACAGGGGATAGGCTACCGAAGAGGCGGGCGTCACTTCGGAGGTTTCGTTTTTGATGCCTGCATGGGAAACCGGGGAATGACCGTCTGTTGGGGCATAAGCGACTGTCCTGGACGCAAAAGAAGCCGGTGTGGCGTCACTGGCGACCCTGGCGGATATTTGACCGGTTGTGGCCGGTTCCCGAGGGACGTTTTTTATGGCTGCTGTTTCAGGCATCGCACTGATCCGGTTTATCGTCGATGATATTTCAGGCCTGCGGTTTTTTCCGGCGTTTGAAAAAGAGGCTTGATCCTTTGCGGCAAGCGATACCCACACAAAATCAAGTTTGCCCGGGTTATGCGGGATCATCGCGTTGCCGGACAAACTGAAAATCAGGATGATCGCGGCCAACCCGTGCAGTCCGAGCGATGCGCAAATGCCGGACAATTTATTTTGCTTTCCAGTCGTCATGGTAAATTATTCTTGCTTGTTGATCAGTTGGTCAATGGCTCTGACGGCTGCCACGCCGTCTTTGGCAAAGGACGCGCCGATGGATTCGGCATAGGTCTGGGTGACCACCGCGCCGCCGACAAGAAAATCGGTTGTAATGCCCTGAGCCCGGGCCAGACCGATGATATCTTTCATGTTGACCATCGTGGTGGTCATCAGGGCGGAAAGGCCGATCACATCGGGCTTTTCTTTTTTAGCCGCATCAATGATCACCTGATCGGCGACATCTTTGCCCAGATCGATGACGCAATATCCGTAATTTTTCAAAAGCAGCGCGACAATATTCTTGCCGATGTCATGAATATCGCCCCGAACCGTCGCCAGGAGCACCTTGCCCTTATCGGCGGCAGCGTCTTTTTTAAGAAGCGGGTCCAGATAGACCAAAGCTTTCTTCATGGTTTCCGCCGCGGACATCAATTGCGGCAGAAAATAAATTTTCTTTTCATACAAATCTCCCACGCGCACAATGGCCGGAATCAGAATTTCATCGACCAGCAGACTGGCCGACCGACCGGTTTTAAGAACCGCTTCGATGAAAGTTACAATACGATCCCGGTCTCCATCCAGAACGGCCGCGGTAACTTTTTCCTCGGGAGAAATATCCGCCCCGGCGCTTTTGGGCGGTTCGGTTGCGGAGGGCTGGGCAAAGTGATTAATAAAATGAAGGGTTGCCTTGTCTTTGGCGATGAGCGTATCGGAAGCCTTTTTCACATTCATCAATTCCACGCTGGCCGGGTTGGCAATCGCCATGGTCAGGCCGCAAGATTGCGCCATGGCCAGGAATGCGGCGTTGAGCCAGGGACGTCCCGGCATGCCGAAAGAAACATTGGACAGGCCGAGAATGGTTTTGCACTTAAACGTATTCCGGCACCAGTTCACGGTGGCCAGCGTCTCTTTGGCGGCTACGGCGTCGGAGGCAACCGCCATCACCAGACCATCGACGACAAAATCATCCTTTGTGAAACCAAACTTTTGCGCTTTCTGGAAAATGGCTTGAATAACAGCCTGACGTTTTTTGGCCGTCTTCGGAATATCGCCGTCGGTGAGCGGCAACAGGATAAACATCGCGCCGTATTTGGCGGCAAGCGGCAGGAGTCTGGCCAGCTTTTCTTTTTCCCCGGAGATGGAATTGATCAGCATCCGTCCCGGATACAGCCTCAGGGCGGCTTCAATGGTTTCCACCCGGGAGGAATCGATCACCAGCGGCAACCGGGTTGACGTGGCTAACAGTCCGATAACTTTTTTGATCGTTTGTACTTCATCAATGCCCGGCTGACCGACGTTGACGTCCAGTAAAGATGCGCCCTGCGCTGCCTGTTCCTGAGCCATCTGGCGGATGATGGAGAGTTTGCCCTCCAGAAGCTCCTGCTGCAGGGCTTTTTTCCCGGTGGGGTTAATTCTTTCGCCAATGACAAACAGGGGCTGATGCTCATCCAGATAGAGAAAGCTCCGGGCGGAGCTGAGCGCGCTCAGCGATGAACGGCGGGGTTTTACGGGTTTTCTGTTTCCAACCGCTTTGGCCAGTGCCGCGATATGATCGGGCGTTGTTCCGCAGCAGCCGCCCAGCAGGCTGGCGCCCGCCGCCGTCAGTTTGCGGGCGAAGGCGGCAAATGCTTTGGCATCCATGTCGAAAACGGTTTTCAAACCTTCCAGTCGGGGCATGCCGGCGTTGGGTTTGGCCAGCAGCGGCACCGTTGCATAGGGCTTCATCGCCGCGATAAATTCCACCATTTGCTCGGGACCGGCGGAGCAGTTGCAGCCCACCGCATCCGCGCCAAGACTCTGCAGGGTGATGAGCGCGGCCGCGGGCGGCGTGCCGCCCAGCGTGTGACCGTCTTTTTCAAACGTCATGGACGCCATCGTGAAGATATCCGAAAGCTCTTTCACCGCCAGCAGGGCCGCGCGCGTTTCCTGAATGTCGATCATCGTTTCGATCACGATCAGATCGCAGCCGCCGTCGATCAGACCGCGCGCCTGTTCCTTAAATGCGTCCACCGCTTCTTCAAA
>CAYOPU010000059.1:0-11693 GCA_964405915.1 uncultured Smithella sp.
CTGCCGGTTCGCAAAAGATTGTTCTCAAGGAAAGGGATAAAAAGATGATTGCCGAATGCACGGAATCCCTGGCGGACCGAGAACTGGCAGCGATCATCAAGCGGGTCATGCAAGCGGAAATCAGCCGCCGGCGCCTTTGCGGGGAGTAGCCAGGGCGCAGCATATATCTTTGTTAAACCTAACGAAATTGATCTTGTGATGAAGGAGCCGCTCTATGCGCAATGATATTCAGACACTGATTCAAGCAAACAGGCTATGTGTTTTGGCCACCGTGTCGGAAGGTGAACCTCACTGTTCATTGATGTCGTATGCAACGGATGACGACTGCCGGGAAATTTATATGGCAACGCATAAGGAAACAAAGAAATACCGGAATTTAACCGCCAATCCTTCCGTCAGCCTTCTGGTGGATTCCCGGCAGGACATCGGGGCGCATCCTGCGGCGCAAACGAAAGCCCTGACGATTTCGGGGACATTTCAAAGAAACCTTGATGAAAAGGCAATTGTGGCGGCGCGGGCGCGATTGTTTGAGATACACGCCGGGCTGAAAAATATTTTTAATGATCCCGATACCGAAATCGTTATCATAAAAATTCGCGCAGTCCAACTTCTGGACGGGATAACCGACGCGTATTTTGAAGAAGTATCATAAGGTCAAAAAGGCGTCTGCCTTTGACTGTTGTAAAGGTCAACGGCAGACTTGACCGGCCTGCTTTGGTCGGCGTGCAATGACCATAAACCTGTTGTCTTGCCGTCCTGAACGGTAAACTGCTTCATCTCCATCAAAACGGTAAACTCCGCGATCACGGCCGAAAATGCCGAATACGGAAATACTGTGTGGTCTTGTGTGTCAAGAAGATTTTATCCGCAACCGGAATCCACGGAGGACCGGGAACCGGCGGCGATCGTCAAGCGGGTCATGCAAGCGGAAATCAGCCGCCGGCGGCTTCGTGGGGAGTAGCGAGGTCTCTGAAAATGTTTTTCATGTCTTGCGTATATTTTTTAGGCTCTTCATAAATGTAAAGCGGCGACTCCATCTTCAATTCTTCACGCGACCCGCTCCGGCCCTCAGCCAGAACAAACTCCGCGTCGGATGCGGCATTCGAAAACACCAGTTTCATTCTTTTGGGTTCAATATTGTTTTTACGAAACAGGAAAATCAATTCCACCAGTCTTCTTGCTGGATAAATGGTAAAAACGCGGCCCGTGGGTTTGGTCAGGTATTTGGATGCCGCGAGAAAATGAGCAAGCGACCCGCTGATTTCATGGCGGGCGATGGCTTTTTCCCGCAACGGATTTATCCGTCCGGAGTCAAGTTTCCGGTAGGGAGGATTGAAAATGATATTATCGAAGAAATGAGGCGCATAGATTTTTTTAATGTCCCGCGCATCTCCCGGGTCGATAATGACACGGCGCGAGAGATCGTTTTGCTCCGTATTTTTTCGCGCCAGCGCGGCCAGTCTTTCCTGAACCTCCAGCCCGTGCCAGCGCGACTGTGCATAGCGCCTGGCCAGGACAAGAAGAATGATGCCGTTTCCGCAACCCAGATCCAGGTTGACGGACCGGGGCTTCAGGGCTGCGAAATGAGCCAGGATAAGCGAATCCAGGTTAAACCGGTAGCCGCGCCTGCTCTGGCGAATTTGCAGGCTTCCACCGAGTATCTCATCAACGGTTTCTTCATCCATCATCCATGATCCTTTTTCCATATAAAAGTGGACAAAGAGATTTTTATGCCGTTTTTTTATCGGCGGGATTTGTTTGTGATGCTTTCCGTAAAATCATGACGCCTTTGAACCATTCACCATTCCCCTCAATTCTTTGCCCACCTTAAAAACCGGCAGACGCTTCGGCTTTACGGCTGCTTTTTCGCCCGTCTTCGGGTTTCTTCCCGTATAAGCGCCGTATTCCTTGATATGATAACTGCCGAATCCTCTGATTTCTATCCGGTCGTTCTTTTCCAGTGCTTTCGTAAATCCGTCAAAGATCAAGTTAACGATGTCGTTTGCCTGCTTCTCAGTCAGTTTTTCTTTAATGCCCAAAGCGGTGATCAGATCTGATTTTTTCATAAAATTACACTCCAATAATTACTTTTTTGATGTATAAGCAAAAAGCATGTTTATAATCAACCAGATATTTTTTCAGAAATAATGCGAGTGATGGTCGTCATATGTCATAGGGTCATAGCGTTATTACCTTTAAGGTCATATGGTCAATATCAAAAGAGGAACCGCACTGCATTGTTCAACAATGTTTAACAGATGAGGAGGAGTTGCCCCATGACGGATATTTTAATGATCCTGACAGTCGTTTTAGTGATCGTCAGCGTATTAATTTTACTGATCCTTTTAAGGAAAGCATCTCAAGCCGATGCCGTCAATCCCGCCGCCCGCCTGGATGCGATTGAAAAGGCACAGGAACGCACGGAGCATGCGGTTCGAGAAGAAGTGGCCCGGAGCAGAAACGAATTGAGTCATGCGGCGAGAGAGCAGCGGCAGGAACTCGCCCAGTCCTTAAAAACCTTTGGTGACGGTGTTGACAACAAGCTGGAAGCGATCAGGTTTACCGTAGAGACGAAACTGCAGTCCATTCAGACGGACAACGCCAGACAGTTGGAAAACATGCGGCAAACCGTGGATGAAAAACTCCAGGGGACGCTGGAGAAGCGTCTGGGAGAGTCCTTCAAACAGGTCAGCGAACGCCTGGAACTGGTGCACAAGGGACTTGGCGAAATGCAGTCGCTGGCTACGGGCGTAGGCGATCTGAAAAAAGTGCTCACCAACGTCAAAACGCGCGGAACATGGGGGGAGGTACAGCTTGGGGCGCTGCTGGAGCAGGTACTCAACCCCGATCAGTTTGCCGCCAACGTTGCCATGAAGGACAACGGCGAGCGTGTGGAATTTGTGGTTAAATTGCCGGGGCAGGATGCGGACGGGGATAACGTCGTCTGGCTGCCAATTGACGCCAAGTTTCCGATAGAAGATTACCAGCGTCTGATGGAGGCGCAGGAAAGAGGCGACGCAGCAGGCGTGGAAACGGCGGGAAAGCACTTGGAGCAGCGCGTCAAAGCCTGTGCGGGAGACATCTGCGGGAAGTATTTAAACCCGCCCAAAACCACGGACTTCGGCATTCTGTTTTTGCCCATCGAAGGGCTCTTTGCCGAAATTATCCGCAGGACAGGTTTGACCGAGGCGATACAGCGGGATTGCCGGGTGGTCATCGCGGGACCCACGACTCTGTGGTCCATCCTGAACAGCCTTCAGATGGGTTTCCGCACGCTGGCCATCCAGAAGCGCTCCGGCGAAGTCTGGAACCTTCTGGCCGCGGTGAAAACCGAGTGGACAAAGTATGGCGATATTTTGAATGTTGTTCAAAATAAACTGCATCAGGCATCCGAAACCATTGAGAAGGCCAGAGTACGGTCAAGAGCCATCGGAAGAAAACTGAAGGACGTCCAGGAACTTCCCGCCGCGGAGACCAACGTGCTGCTGCCTCTTCATGAGCCGGAAGGTGATGGAGGCGCCGGGGAAGAGGATGTCGACGGATAGAAAAATATGAAGATGAAGTCTTGAAAAATCATCAGCAGGGGTGTATCTTCCCGCAATGTTTTTGGAATGGAAAGTTACTCGCATGATGTAAAGAAACGGGAGCGATTGATCCCTGCGATTGGACAAATATGATGGAAATTATTTTTTTCACGGATCGAATACCTTCACGGGATGAATGCGACAAACTGATGGCAAGATATGCCATGCTGCCAAACATTGTCGCTCATTCCCGGCAAGTCATGCGTGTGTCCCTGGCCATCGCGGACAACCTCAAAAACGGGGCCGCCATGAACAGGGATCTGGTCATGGCGGCGGCGCTCCTTCATGACATCACCAAGACAAGATCGCTGGAAACAAGCGAACCGCATGATCAATCCGGGGGCGAGCTTCTGCGGGAACTGGGATTTACAAGCGTTGGTGAGATTGTGGAACAGCATGTGATCCTTCATCATTTCAATCCTCATGCCAAGCTGGAAGAGCGGGAGATTGTCAACTATGCCGACAAGAGAGTGATGCATGACAGGATTGTAAGCCTCGCGGAGCGAATGGAAGACCTGATTCAGCGCTACGGCGTCAATGAAGCAATTCAGAACATGATCCGGCTAAGCGAAAGTAACGTCTTTGCTCTTGAGCGAAAGATCAAGGGCTGCATGGCCATTGACCTGGAGGCTGCTCTTCAACACATTCAGGCGGTCTGACAACGTGTGTGTTATCTTAGCTTGATGATTTTTCCGTTTTTCTCTGTTTTGTGAATCGTTGTCACGATGGCATTTAAGACGTCTTTCGGCAGCGTTGCCTCAATAATCAATCCGGATATTTCAATATCGGCGCCTTCCGCCGTAAAAAATTCTTTGTAAGAGACAGGTTCACGTTCACCGACATCCATCTGGGGACAAAATCTTGACCAGCCAATAACGGCTTTGCCCGAATTCCTGAATACGGAAATATAAGAGACTTTTCCGGCTGTTTCGGGGTCGGCCAGTATTGATGTGATGGTTTCTCCGAAATTGACGCCATCTTTGGACCTGAAATCAGAAACGATTTTGACGACCCTGGCAGCCTGGCTTGCGTTATCCGCCGCAAGCAGTCCCAGAATGATATTTTTTACGTCCGACAGTGTAATGTGCATCGCATGAGGCCCGCGCCCGCCGGTTGAGACCATACCTTCTTTTCGTAAACTATCGCCGATGCCGGTCAGCTTTTGCGCATTGATATTTGTTAATGTGCAAAGCATCCTGTTAAATGCGATTCGACTTATTTTAATCATTTTGAGCCTTTTCAAAATGTTCTCTTGTGTTCAATCGACCGGTGAGTACTTTTAAGCATAAAGAAGAAGGACACGCTAAATTGCGCCGCTTATCTGTCCGACGACAGACAAGCGGCTTTGCAAAATCAGGATGTTGAGGATGGATCTTTTCATTTCGGAGCCTTATGATACCCTGCCTTGATGGCGTCAGCCTCGGAAGCAAATTCTACACGGTGATGCGCCTTGACGGCATTGTAGTATTTCATGCCGAAAAGGTGATATCGTTGGCTGTCCCGATTGCCGATAACCTTTGTCTTTTGTTCTGCCGGGGAAATCACCGCCGCTTTTGGTTTTTCTGCTTTTGTCGCTTCCGTTTTCGGCGTTTCCGTTCCGGCTGCTTCTGCTGATGGTTTTTCCGTCGCCGTTTGCTGTTCCGGCTTTGCCGTGTCCCACTTTGCAATGATGGCCTTAAGTTTATCAACTTGCCCTTTGGCGCCGGCGGGTTCCAGAACGATCATGTCTTTGGCCGCCTGAAGGCTTTCCGCAAAAGCCTTTTCATCAGCCGCCCAATCGTCTTTCATTTCCTTGTCCCTTATCTTGATTATTGCGGCGGTTGTGATGCTCTTCCATTTTTCTTCCAGGGTGGCAACCGCCGTCTGAATTTCCGTGGCGGCCAACTTCCTGCCTGTTGCCACGGCGCCGGTGGCCTTATTGAAGGCGGCCTGAGCCGCCAGATAATCCTGCTTGGCTTTCCTGTAATTTTTTTCTTTCATTTGGGCGTTGGCGGTTTCCAGCATTTTCTTTGCCGCATCCAGATCGGCGACAGCATACTTATCCGCGCCGGAAGACATGGCGGTTTCCATGGCGGCTTTGGCCGCCGACTTCTCGGCCTCGGGGGGTCTTACACAGCCGATGAGCGCCAGGGTCAGCGCAAAAATAATCATAACAGATGCTGAATATTTGAAATTTGTCATAACAGGATTCCTCCTCCTTTGGTTTTCGTATGGATGGCAATAAAATATTTTTTCTACAAACAGGCCTTTCCCGGAGATTGTCGATGTGTATGTTCCGGATGAAGAAAGATTATATTTTTTTCTTCTTTAACGGATTTTTTCGGGTTACACAAACTTTTTCATATAACTTGTCAAACGAGCTGCCTGGGGTAATATTTTCCCAATTGTTGTTGTCAGTGGTAATATGTTCTAGAATATTTCCGTCATAATCGCAATCCATAAATTCTTTCATTCTGAAGCGTTTCTTCGTGCAATCAAATTCATTCAAACTGACGATGTAGTCGTAATTTTTGTACCGGATGGATTTGTTGAAATCATCTTTCTTTATATCTTGAATGGTTTCTTTCCGGAAATCATCGGTCACGGTAATATAAGTCCAGACCGATAAAATGTTGGAAGATTTCGTGAAGTTTTTATTGTAATAACAATTATCCGCGAAAAAGACCCATTTTTGACTATCCGGTTGTTCTGAAAGACAAAGAGACGGAAGTGGAAAGATGATGAGGGTCAGAAGAAAGATCCGGAGAACTTTAAAATTCATTTTTTTTACCTTTCGAGGGGTCATCTGCAAACTTCTTTTTGAGGGGTGTTTCCAATCGAACACAACTGCTGCCTCATATCAAGATACCGCCGAAGCCTGCTAATCTTTTTGAATTTCATTGGTGCGGATCTGTTTAACTCAAAAGGGGTTAAGTTTTCAAGCTGTTTTATGAGGGGGCGTCTTTTGTGTTTCGGGGGATACGCATAAATGGAAAAGTGTCCGGCTACAGGTAAGCCGGACACTTATTTGGTCAACGGGGAAGGCGCCGGAGATATTCTTAAAGCACTCTGACCCCGAGTACTCCTTCAGTCGCGCTGATCTTCATGACCAGATCCTCGGTGATATCGCCTTCCAGATCGATGATGTTGTAGGCGATGTTGCCTTTGCTTTTATTGATCATATCGGCGATATTGAGCTTGTTGTCCGACAGCAAGCGCGTGATCTTCTCGATCATGCCGGGTTCGTTCTTGTTCGAAATGGTGAGTCTGGACTTGTCCGACCGATCCAGAGCGCATTCCGGGAAATTGACGGAGTTCTTGATGTTCCCGTTTTCCAGGAAATCCATGAGCTGCATGGCCGCCATAATGGCGCAGTTTTCTTCGGACTCTTCCGTGGAGGCCCCCAGATGAGGAATGGCGATGACCTTGTCCGTTTTGATGACTTCTTCATCGGGAAAATCCGTTACGTAGCACGCCACGATGCCGTCAGCGACGGCCTTTTTCAGGGACGGGGTATCCACGAGACCGCCTCTGGCGAAATTCAGGATGACAACACCTTTCTTCATGATCGCGAATTTATCGGTATTAATGAATCCCTTGGTTTCCTTATTTTGAGGGACATGTATTGAAATGTAATCGCATTCGGACAAGAGTTTATCCAGGCTTGCCGCCTTCCTGGTATTGCGGGACAGCCTCCAGGCCGCTTCAATGGACAGGAAGGGATCGTATCCCCAGACTTCCATGCCCAGGCCCTCAGCGGTATTGGCCACCATGGTGCCGATGGCACCCAAGCCTACCACCCCCATTTTTTTCCCCAGAATTTCCGTGCCGACAAATTTTGATTTTCCTTTCTCGATCAAATCGGGTACTTTGTCGCCTTCGCCAATCAGTCCTTTGGCCCAGGAGATGGCGCTCGGTATATTCCGCGCCGCTAATATCATGGCCATGATCACCAGTTCTTTTACGCCGTTTGCGTTTGCTCCCGGGGTATTAAAAACAACGATGCCTTTTTCCGAACATTTGTCGAGGGGAATATTGTTGACGCCTGCGCCGGCGCGGGCAATGGCTTTCAGACTTGACGGCAGGGTCATTTCTTTCATTTCCTTGCTTCTGACCAGAATGCCGTCGGGATCGGGAATATCCGTGCGATACTCATACTTCTCCGTAAAAAGGCTGAGTCCTTTTTCCGAAATTTTATTTAACAGGTCAATCCGATACATAAAATACCTCCTATTCCTTTCCATATTAATTGGAGAGCACTCTGCTGAGCATCTCTCTTTGGGCCGTTCCCGTCCAAAACACATTGTCCTTATGGTTTTTTAATAAGAACTTCCGTTTTGTGGGCTGAAGTATAGAATGGGCGCCGGTGCGTGTCAAGAAAATCTTGGCCGCAAAATGCGGGTGTACGGAAATAGGAGTTTTATGATTTTATGTGAAGGTTTGTGGATATCTTCTGGTTAATCATTGACTTTTTGCATCAGATTGATTAAAAATCATTAAAAAAGAGGTCTTTCTCCAGATCGACAATTACTCAAAAAATGAATCAAAGCAAAAGGGTCGTAAGATTGATTGCCATAATTTGCTGCCGGGAGAAAATAAAGTGAATAAGCTATTTTTCATTCCGTTCATTTTTTTCGTTCTTTTAAACACTGTTTATGCAGAACAATTCTATAAATGTGTTGACGCTCATGGGAATAGAGTTATTACCACTGGTCCGCAAGATGGCATGAAGTGTGAGACAGAGAAATCCCATGAAGAGCCGTCAAGTTCCGGCAAAGCTTCTAAAAGTCAAAATAAATCGTCCGAAAATTTAGTGGATATATGCAATAATTTGTATGGCGAATCTGAAAAAATAACCAATGAAATCAAGTCTTTTGATCCACGTCTTGCTGAATTGCAAAAAGAGCAATTTTATATCAGTCAAAAAAATATTAACAAAGATTGGAACTACAGGACTGAGTCTGCAGAAGCAAAACACATCAGGAATGAACAATATAAAATTAACAAACAAATTTCATTGCTTCATCAAAAACAATCTCTCATTAGTAATGATATAAGAATATACAAATGTGACCAGCTAAATCGAGATCTATCCAACTTGAATCATAGTGGCATGAGAATTAACAATCCTGCTTCTCAAAGGAAAAGCACCTTCATTATGAGGAATGGAAACAGATCGGTAATCATCAGAGATTGAAATTAGACCGCACCCCGCCGATTGGACAAATCAACGTCGCCAGGGTATCTTTCGCACGCGTCGGGGTTCCCCGTACAATCTATCGGTTTGCTGCTGTTGTCTCATCATCTCTTCTTGCTGTTGTCTCATTTCTTCCTGCTGTTTTTCCCTTTCGTATTGCTGTATTTCCCTTTCGACAACCTGTCGTTTCCTTTGCTCTTGCTGTTGTTGAGTTGCCGCTTGCTGTCGTTCAATTTCGACTTGCCGACGTTCAATTTCTTCCTGCTGCTGTATTTCCCTGTCAACTTGCCGTTGTTTATTTTCTTCCTGTTGCCGCTGTTGCTGTTGTTGGTCCCTTTCTCTCCGTTGCATGATGGCATTTCTCGTTTTCTTTTGTATCATTTCATTCAGCCTGCTTTGGGCATCATCATTTTCCGGGTCTTTTTTGTCATGTTCGTTTTTTGAGTTCTCGAATGACATCCTGAAGTTCAAATTATGTCCAACCTCATGCACTTCCCAGGCAGAATTTGTCATCTGCGATACATCTCCATATGGATTTGTCTGCTTATAAAATGTGCACATCCCTTCCGGATAAGGCGAACCGGTGCCCGATTCAGTTGAGTATGAGACACCCACACTCGCATCAGGTGGATTTGCTAAGCCGCTTAGCGTGATCCAGACAATATACAGCTTTTTAGGATCCAGGGTTAGAGGAGGCGTGTCAAAATCTATCCAGTCGGCTTGATAATTGTCGGTGGTTCCTGGAATGGCGCGTGGTTCTGAAACCCATAGCGCTGTCGGACTGGGGCGATCGCCGTACCATTCAGAAAGGATGATCTGTAATTTGAAGACGGGTACTTTTTTAGTAAAGCTGAATTGAGTAAACAAAAAACCGAGTTTCAACAGAACAGGTGCCTGAGAGGGTGGCTTAAATAGCTGTCCTGCGGCAGTTATTGTTTCCTCATTTCCACTGGCGCGGATAATCCAGCTTGTCCCTGCCGTTTTAAAGGGTGAAGCCGGCAATGTAGATACAAGTCGTGGTGATTCGTTCCGCGTAAAAAAGATAAATTTGGCGAAAATCGCAAGTAATATCAATATGATGGCAAAGGCGATGATTGACTTAAAGGGTGTGATTTGCTTCTCTTTATTGATATTTGACGATTCGGTGCTGGTTAAAATGGGGTCCTTGTTATCAGCGACGGATGATGGCTTCCATTTTTTGTAAAATATTCCACATTTAGGACACTCTTCTGCGCTTGTGAAGTTATCGTCATTCGTTTTTCTTTCGTAACCGCATTGGGGGCAAACTGTCATGGGCAACTCCTGAAGGTTTTCTGCCAAGACCTGGTTATTTTCATTTCTTGTCCTTTTATAAAAGGGTTCCTCATGTTGCTTGTATGATAAACTTAATGAAAAGGATTGTTGAACGATTACGGTTCTATCTTGGAGTTGAAGCACAAATTGATTCAGGGTTCAGCCGTTTTTGAACCGTCACCATACAGCACGAAGGATTCCGTTAGTTTTCACCCTTCAGAAAATTTTTATAAGCCGCGGCGGTTTCTGCCGGTTTTTCCAGCATGGGCAGGTGGCCGCATTCTTTGATGATCAATGATTTGGCATTCTTTATATTTTTCTCAAAAACCGGCAGGGCGGAAATATCAAGAATCTTGTCCGAATCACCCCACACGATCAAGGTGGGCGCCTTGATCATATGCAGTTTCTCTTCCAGTTTGTAGAAATCCGTGCCGGCAATTTCGCTGGATATTTTTGCATTAAGCTTGGCGTCTTTTGCCGCTTCTGTCGCCAAATATTTTTTTACGATGGAAGGTATTTTAATTGGTTTGTAGAAGTTGAGGGCCAGCAAATTGTCAAAGTCCGCCACATTTTTAATGACAAATGGATTCGTGCCTTTTTCCAGCAGCAATTCGAGTTCGCTTTTGACCGGTGATCTGACCCCGCCGGAATCAAGCAGGGCTAGCGTTTTGACCCTTTCGGGATAGGTTGCCGCGTAAGTGCCGGCAATGCAGCCGCCCATTGAATTTCCCATCAGATGAAACTCTTTGATCTTCAATTCCCTGACCAGCAGATTTAATCTTTCCACTTGGGAAGCAATGGTGTATGTCGCGTTTGCGGGTTTGGAGGTTTCACCGAATCCGGGCAGATCCGGAATAATGACCCGGTAGTTGGGTGTAAAGTGTTTGGCCAACCTCAGCCAATTGTCCTTGTTGCCCCCGAAACCATGAAGCATAATGATGGTGTCGCCGGTTCCGCCTTCCAGGTAAACGATTGTAAAATCCGGGATGCTTTGTGATTTCATCGTTAATCCCGCGTCCTTGCGCAGGCCGTTTATGGTCTTGTTGTAAAGATATCCCGGCGCGATGAAATACATGATGACGGCGAGAATGATTACAACGGATGCAATCGGCAGAATGATGGTTTTCTTCGAAAGCTTTTTCATGTTACTTCCTCCGGTAAATTTAATAAATGAGAAATGGTCAAACCTGTTGTTTCGCAACAATTAATAAAATTAATGCCATATGTCAATCAAATATCAGCGGTAAGGAAATTCCGGGGACGCCGACTATGGTAAAACCAATTTCAAACCAGAAGCCGGTGGGTTTTTACCACAGACGTCCAAGAGAAACAAAATAAATTGCTGATACGGAGAAACCGGCATGAGCGATACGGGATTTTTAAAACAGAGGAATGATAGCGGTAGTATTCTTTGCCCGGTTGTTGGACAAAGGAAGAATCGGTGTTATAATGGCAACGTAAAATTAAACAAACCGAAGTTCATGATCATTGGAGGGACGAACCTGTGAAAATGGAACAATGGATTCGCGCCATCGCCGGCACATTTGTTTTAATTTCTGTAGGACTGGGCTATTTCCATCACGCGTACTGGTTTTTCTTTACGGCCTTTGTCGGCATCAATCTCCTTCAGTCAGCCTTTA